>NZ_QHHV01000278.1:0-7695 GCF_003947245.1 Actinoplanes sp. ATCC 53533
GAGCGACTCGCCCGCCGGGTCTTCGCCGCCGGGCTCGCCCACACGATCCTGGCGGTGCCGATCGCCCAGGAACGCGCCACCATGCATCTCGACACGGTGTGCACGATGGTCGACGTCGACGCCGTGGTGATGTATCCCAACATCGCCGACACCCTGCGGGCCTACCCGGTGACCGCCGGCTTCGACGGCGAGCCGGTGGTCGGCCCGTCCCGGCCGTTCCTGGACGCGGCCGCCGAGGCGATGGGCATCGACCGGCTCCGCATCATCGACACCGGGCTGGACCCGGTCACCGCCGAGCGCGAGCAGTGGGACGACGGCAACAACACGCTGGCGATCGCGCCCCGGCTCTGCGTGGCCTACGAGCGCAACGTCGAGACGAACGCGCAGCTTGAGCGGGCGGGCATCGAGGTGATCGCGATCAGCGGCTCGGAGCTGGGCTCGGGCCGCGGCGGCCCTCGCTGCATGAGCTGCCCCATCGAGCGCGCGCGATAACCGGGGCCGGTGCGCGCTGGTCGCAACGACGCGCGCGCACCGGCCACTGCGGAGTGAAGTGCGCCCGGGCGTTGATGCACGACATCTACGGCGTCGGCCCGCTCAGCTCGCTCGCGTTGTGCGCCTGGCTCGGCGGCGCCGACCGGTTATCCTCGTCACGTAAGGCGGTCCGCTTCGTCGGCCTGGACATCACCGTGCACTCCTCCGATGGCAAACGCAGCCCCGGCCGACTGTCGCGGCAAGGCCCCGAAGTGTTGCGCTGGCTGCTGTTCGAAGCCGCCAAGACCTCTGCCCGCGCCTGCGCACCCGGCTACGGCTACTACACCGCAGTCAAGGAGCGCTACGACGCGAACCGGGCCTGCCTATCGCGAGCCCGCCGGATCGTTCGGCAGAGCGCGCACATCCTGACCGGGCTCGGCGACGACACGTTCACCATCGTCGCCCAACCGATCGCACCCACGACCATCGCCCGCTGAACCACTACGGGACCGTCCGGCGAGGACCGGCCGGTCCACCATCCATCGATGACGGGCACTGACGCAGGAACATTCATGATCACAACGCCCAACCAGATCGATACGACCTATCTCACCGATTCTTGAGCCCCGACGTCACTGCTCGGCCAGGCTCTCGAAACCGTGATGCCGGCCGGTACTGACCATGAACTGCAACCCGGGCCGATGCCGCTGCCCAGTGCGCCAGGCGAACCGCCGCACCGGCTGCATCCCGGTCACCGGCACCGAGGCCAGATCGCGTACCGGACAGGACACCATGCCCTGACCGGTCTGCCACGACACCGACCACCGACCGAACAACTCCCGCGACACCGCATCCGCCGCCGCGACGACGTCCTGGGCAAGATCCAGATCGACGAACAGCTCATCCACCCCGCAGCCCCCGGACCACAACGGACCAAGCCGGTCACGGCGCACCGGGCTGGACCGCTCTCGCTGGCCGCATAATCCATCGAAACACGCCACTGCCTTGCTAAGCGGCAGGCGCGCCACGGTCCCTTGGAAGCGCCCTACCGGCTGATGCAGGCCGAGCTTGAGGCGAAGGGCGCCCGGACGCAGGTCTGACCACTTCGATACCGGCCACGGTCAGCGGGCGCGAATGATCGCCGCGTGCCGCCGACCGATGACCACCTTCGCGCCACGCTCAGTCACCACGAACGTCCGGTCGGCGGGCCGGATCGCGGCAGAAGATTGAGCGACAATAACGACACCTCCAGGGCGTCCAGCGGCAAGGAGGCTGAGCATCATGCGAGACAGGTCATCGCTTGCTGGCGGGCTCGACGATGGACCGCAAGGCATCCAGATGGGCGCTGAGTTTCTCCCGTCCGAGCGGTGTCAGCGCCAGCCAGGTGCGGGGACGGCGCCCGGCGTAGCCCTTACGCACCAGGACCAGCCCCGCCTCTTCCAGGATGGTCATCTGCTTTGACATCGTCGCTGCGTTGATCTCGACGGTCTCGGCGACAAACCGGAACTCCGCCTCGTCGACCTCGGCGAGGACCGCCAGGATGGACAGCCGGATCGGGAAGTGCACCACTGGGTCGAGGCGATGCCGCGGGTGGCTGGATTCGCTCACCGGCCCACCCACCACGCGTTGACCAGCCCGACGGCCAGGACAACCGCCGCGGCGATGACGTAAGTCCAGAGACCTCCGGCCGAGGCAGGGTTCACGAACAGGGCCAGAGCCAGCACCAGGGCCAGGGCGACACCCGCAGTTACGAGGACCACTCGCCAGGCGGGCCTGGCCTGCACCAGACCGGGCTTCTCGACCCGACCTGCCGTCCTCATCGTCAGGTAGATCCCGACGAAGAAGAACGGCCACGTCGGCCAGCCGCTGGGCAACCATGTGGCCACGATGCCGGTCACGACGACGATCGCTGCGTTCGCAAGCGCGGCGATGACCGAGCTCCGCCGCATCGCCCGGCGGGCAGCTCGGGCTGCGATTTCACTTACCACCGCGACATGTTGAAGGTCTGCGCGCGCGTCAGTGTCGCTGTCCGCCCCGGTCTCACTCATGACTCCCCCTTGTCACCGCTAGTGCAATTAGTTTCTCAGAGGGAAACAAGTTGGTCCAAAGCCAAGTTGTCCAAGTCAGCGAATTCGGCGGCACTGGCACCGACAGTCGGGCTGCAGCCCCGGCCCGACACAGGTGGCCTGTAGGCCAGCCGCCGGCATGAACAGCACGTCGGGACGCGGCCGTTCGAGATCCGGCGTCACGTCGGTGACCGGACCATGGTCGGCCCCGTCGCGGCGATCGACCCCCGTCCGTTCCGGTCCGCCCTCGACAAGGTCTTCCTGCCCCCGGCTCGAAGCACGGTAGTCGGGTAGCGCCGCCCGCGGCGCTCTTTCGTGGCCGGGGTGGCCCGCTCGAAGACTGACGTCCATCGATATATCGCTAAATCGGAATCCGGACTAACGGGCACCAAGTGCGAAAGGTCGGCTACCTGGTGTAACGGCGGGCTCCGGTCTGTCTACAGTGCACGAATTGTGCCGAACCCGAGATGATGGGAGTCGTCGTGAAATGTCGATGGTGGGTGGCCGTCTGTGTGCTGCCACTGGTCCTGCTTCCCGCACCGGCGCTGGCGGTCGCCGCCGTGCCGGAGCGTGTCACTGTTTCGCTTGCCGGCGGTGAGCCGAACGGAATGAGTGGCAGCATCTCGTTCAGCGCGGACGGCCGGTTTGTGGCGTTCGAGTCGGAGGCCTCCGACCTGGTGCCCGGCGACACCAATGACACGACCGATGTCTTCGTTCGCGACCGGCTGACCAGTGCCACCCGGCTCGGCAGCGTGCGGCCGGACGGCACCACCGGCATCGAGTCGTCCTACGAGCCGGCGATCAGCGACGACGGCCGGTACCTGGCGTTCTCGTCCCCAGTGAACGACCTCGTCCCGGGCGACACCAACGGCAAAACCGACGTCTTCGTGCGGGATCTGCAGGCCGGCAGCACCGTGCGGGCCAGCGTGAACGACCTCGGCGAGGAACTCAACGATGCCAGCTACCTGCCCGCGATCAGTGCGGACGGCCGGTATGTCGCGTTCGCCTCGAAAGCCTCGAACCTGCCGTTCATCGACAAGAACGGCGTCAGATGGGAAGACATCTTCCTGCGCGACATGGTGACCGGCGCGGTCTCGCTGGTCAGCCGCTCAGTCACCGGCACCGGCGGCAACTACGCGGGCCTCTACGCACAGATCAGCGGGGACGGCCGGTACGTGGCGTTCCGGAGCAGGTCGACCAACCTGGTGCCGGACGGCCTCCCGCCGCTGCACGGCCTGTTCGTCCGGGACATGCTGACCGGCTCCATGATCCGGACCACGGTCTCCTCGACCGGCGTGCGGGTGGCCAACACGGACGCGTCCATGAGTCGCAACGGCCGGTATGTCGTGTTCGGTTCCATCGCGACCGACGTGGTGCCCGGCGATACCAACGGCCGGGCCGATGTCTTCGCCCACGACCTGCGGACCGGCGAGGTCGAGCTGGTCAGTTTCGGCGACGCCAGCCAGCAGGGCGACGGGGAAAGCGTGGACCCCAGCATCAGCGACGACGGCCGGTGCGTGCTCTTCGACTCGTACGCTGGCAATTTCGACCCGACCGACCTCAACGGGACCGGCGACGTGTACCTGCGGGACCGGACCGCCGGGACCACCACCCGGGTGACCCGTTCCGCCTCCGGCGGCGATGCAGACTCGCGCAGTTACGCCTCGCGGATCAGCGCCGACGGCCGGCACGCGGCCTACGTCTCCCCGGCCACCAACCTTCAGTCCCCGCCCGACCCGGGCGGCCACGAGGACATCTTCGCGCAGCCGACCGGCTGCGCGTAAATCGCTGGGCCCTCCCCAGTTGGCCAGTTTCTGTTGCCGGCTCTGGGAGAACACTGGGCTCGCTACCACGGCCACTCACGTACGAGATCTTCCGCGAGTTCGTCCGGCCAAACGACGAACACTCGGTCGGCGGAGTCGTCGGAGACGAGTTGCGGACCCGCCGTCGAGCTCAGCCTGCGTACCGCGAACCACGCTGCCCCGTGGCAACCGGCATCGCGGAAGGCAGTCAGGACCTCCGCGACAGAAGGCAGCGGTACCGGCGCCCTGTCGGGCACTCCGCGCGAGCTACTCCCTTCAGCAGCCCATTCCAACATGCCTCGTTGGCGAGGTCGTGCAGAGGGATCGCATGCGATGACCAACTCGCCGCTGTAGTTTCCCATCGAATTCCACTACCTGCCGGCCAAGATCGGGTGCGCTCTCATAGCCGATGAGCGGATGTCTCGGCTCAGGGCTGTGGAGGAGTTTCATTCGCTCTGGACGACGGAACCGCGGGGATCGCCAACTGTGGGTCGACGCCGGCAAACGCGAGCGCGATGACGAACCCGGCGACCTCCTCCAATTGGCGCGCCCGGTCCAGGCCGCCGAGTACGGCAGGAACACCACCGACGTCCCGCACGAGTGAACCGACGATCTCCAGCGCTCGCGGGTCGTCCCCGCACATCGCGACCGTTGCCGGTGACGACGCGGGCGTCGTCCACCGCGTCGACGGGAATAGCTGGAACGCCTTGACCACCTGGGCGCCGGGGGCGAGTTCGGCGACGTGATGCGCCATCGCGCGCCCGGATTGCAACTGCAGCACGCCAATTCCATGCTCGACCGCGTTCGTCGGATCAATGAGCGGTTTGCCGGCGAGTGACCCGGTTGGTGCACCGGCAGCCCTGAGGATGTCGGCGACACCCTGCCAATGTACGGAGAGCAAGACGGCGTCGGCGTCCACGGCGACCTCGGGTACAGGCCGGGAATGGGCTCCGGAGGCCTTCGCCGCAGCGTCCGCGCGCTCGGGCGAGCGGCCGCCGATGCTGATGTCATGTCCGGCCCGGGTCCAGCCGGTGGCGAGCGCCGTGGCGAGGGTTCCGGTGCCGAGGATTCCGATACGCATGGCGTCAGACCCTAGAAAGTCCGATGCGAACCGATCGGGTCGTTACGCACCACCAGGTGTGCATCGGCCATGACACGATGACCGGATGTCTCGTGATACGGACGGTGGCTGCGAGGATTTCGTAGCGGACTGCCGGCTGCGGATGGGAACCGACCTGTTCACGCACGTGTGGGATCCGGTGGTGCTGGCAGCCCTCACTGACGGCCCGCAACGCCGCCGCACGCTTCGGGCGAATATCGGCGGCATCAGCGACAAGGCTCTCACCGAGGCACTCCATCGGCTTACCACCAACGGCCTGCTCGAACGGAGGTCGTACGCCGAGGCACCCCCTCGTGTCGACTACGCGTTGACACCCCTCGGCCGCACCTTCGCCGACGGGCCGATGCGCGCACTCGCTGAATGGATCATCCGATACGGCGACGAGCTTTTCGAGGCGCAGGAACGAATGCGCTCGGCGTACACCTGACGCCTCCATCCGGCTGCCCACCGTCCCGTATCCCCGGCCTTCCCCGGCGACCCGGGTCGCGGTCAGCGTGCCGAGCTACCCGACTGGACCAGCAGGCGCCTCCGCGGTGCGCCGGAGGCATGCGAGGATGCGGCGTGATCTCTTGGGCGCAGCGCCGAGTCTGCCGTCGCTTCGGTGTCGCACCGCTTCTTCCGGGTCGACGAACGATGATCGGCGTCGGCTTGAGCCGCAGCTCGAAGCTGCTACCGCTCAATGCCATCCGCCATCCGCCCGTCGGGCAGTCCAACGGTTGGTACGTATGGCGAGGTGAGCCGGCGCCGCGGGACGACGACTTCTTCAGCCCGATTCATGTCGAGCAGGCCAGAAGTCATTTCCCCGAGTTGGTGGCCTATCTGGCTCTACCACCTGGCATGGGCCTCATCCTCGCTCCAGGCCATGAGGATGTTTGGCATGATGAGGCAATTCTCGAGCCATGATCCTGATCGGTGGTTGGCTCACTCTGCTAGCCGCGATACGCGCGCTCGCGGGGAGCAAAATGGGAGCAGCGGGCCGCTCCCAACGGCGCTGAACCGACCTGAACCATGCTGAGCTGCGAGTAACTGCCCTACCGTCCATGCAGGTCATCGCAGAGTCGCAGGCCAGAGGCATGTTGACCGATCGTTGACAGGGAAGAGATCACTGGTTCGATCCCAGTATCGCCCACCAGTTTTCGCAGGTCAGAGCACCGATGCGGGTTGTTCCCGCTCGGTGCTCTTCTGGTTGTTCGGGGCAACTTTGCCCCCAAGGTAACGACCCAACTGGCGCGCCGGGCGCTACCAGTGGCCGCCGTGGTCGAGCCGTCGCTTTTGCAGTTCGCGGGTGGTCTTGCCGCTACTGGTGACGGTACGGGTCCGGGTGATCCGAAAGGCCTGTTCGGCGGGTTGGTCTGGGTGTGGAGTGCGTCGGCGCCGAAGATCGGGCCTTTTCCGGCTGCCCAGCACGGCTTCGACGGCGTCCAGCAACGGGTTGAACACGGGGATTTCGTCGGATTTCGCGTCGATGGTGACCTGCGCCGGGACGATCCCGGTGCTGGTGTCCAGCGCGGACAGCAGGTGAACCTGCCGGCCGTCGGTGCGGCGGGCACCTCGTAAGGTCGACCGTGAGGAGCCTGGCAAGCGGAGCGCACAGCCCGCGTGGGCTACGAGGATCCGGCACCGCCGTCAACGCGTGCAGCAGGCCCGCTTGTTCACCGGTCGGTCACCGGGTGGGCTGGTGTGTCGGTGGGGGTGGTGACTACGCAATGGCCCTGCCTCTCGTGGCCGCAGTTCGTGCTCGATGCGGCGGTCGAGGGGTCACTCCCCGATGGCCCCTGGCCGGCTCAGTCCCGGTCGTCGCAACGGATGCCCACGCTGCCGATATCTCCACGGCGCACCAGCTCGCGGATCGCCGCGGTCATCGCCGACACACCCGCCTCCGGCACGATCAGCTGGTCGGCGACCCAGAAATAGCTGCCGTTCGCCACTTCGCCGGTCTGCTTCCACCGTGCCAGCAGGCGGCCCACCTCAGCGACGGTGAAAATCGTCAGCGCCCACGAGGAGCCATCGGGAAGGTCAACGAACGCGTCCACGTTGGCCACCGTGTCCACGGTGTCCGCGTCGGGATCGAGCAGGAATCGCGCCACGAACGTCGACTCAGTGATGGTCGTGTACGGATCGCTGGCATCCACAACACCAATCATGTCGGACGGCTACCTCAATCTCATGTGGCGAAGCGCCGGCAGCCCTTGCGAGTACCGCCGGCTCACCGAAGACGACGACCGCCGGCTGACCG
>NZ_QHHV01000279.1:0-5001 GCF_003947245.1 Actinoplanes sp. ATCC 53533
CGGCGATCATGGCGGGGGCGGCGGGTTATGTGTTGAAGCAGATCCGGGGGACGGATCTGGTTGATGCGGTGCGGCGGGTGGCTGCGGGGCAGTCGTTGCTGGATCCGGCGGTGACTCAGCGGGTGTTGGAGCGGATTCGTAACGGGGTGGAGCAGCCGCGGGAGTTGGCGTCGTTGACGGATCAGGAGCGGCGGATTCTGGAGTTTGTGGCGGAGGGTCTGACGAATCGGGAGATCGCCGGGCGGATGTTCTTGGCGGAGAAGACGGTGAAGAACTACGTGTCGAGTTTGCTGGCGAAGTTGGGGTTGGAGCGGCGCACGCAGGCCGCGGTGCTGGCCACCAAACTGCTCGGCGAGCACCCACACTGAGCGGTCAGCAGACGACGATTCCCCGGTCCCGGAATTGGCCGCGGACGCGGTCCAGCAGGTCGGGACCGGGCGGCTCGGTGTCGGCGAGGGGAAAGTCGAGGCCGAGCGCGGCGTACTTGGCCGCGCCGAGCCGGTGGAACGGCAGCACCTCGACCCGCTCCACGGTGGACACACCCGCGACGATGTCGGCGACCGCGGCCACGTTCGCCGCGGAGTCCGTCAGACCGGGCACCAGCACGAACCGGACCCAGATCGGTATGCCGCGCGCGGCGAGCCGGTGGGCGAAGCGGATGGTCGGCGTCAGCCGGCCGGTGCGGGTCACCCGGCGGTAGGTGTCCGGATCACCGGATTTGATGTCCAGCAGCACCAGGTCGACCTCGTCCAGCAGGGCGTCGTCGGCCCGGTCGCCGAGGAAGCCACTGGTGTCCAGAGCGGTGTGCAGACCCATCGCTTTGCAGCGCGCCAGCACCTCGCGGACGAAGCCCGGTTGCTGCAGGGGTTCGCCGCCGCTGAGCGTGACACCGCCGCCGGCGACCTTGATGAACCGCTCGTACCGGCGGATCTCCGTGACGAGTTCGTCGACGGTGGTCGGCCGGCCGTTGCGCTGGTACCAGGTGTCGGGGCTGTGGCAGTACTGGCAGCGCAGCGGGCAGCCGGCGAGGAAGGCGACGAAGCGGGTGCCGGGCCCGTCCACTCCGACGGAGATGTCGAAGGAGTGGACGGAGCCGGTCACGGTCGCGGCCATGACGGTCATAGCGAGCCGTGGAAGGTGCGGGAGATGACGTCGTGCTGCTGCTCGCGGGTCAGCCGGACGAAGTTGACCGCGTAGCCGGAGACCCGGATGGTCAGTTGCGGGTACTTCTCCGGGTGGGCCATCGCGTCCTCCAGCGTCGTGCGGTCGAGCACGTTGACGTTGAGGTGGAAGCCGCCGGCGTCGGTGTAGCCGTCGAGCACCCCGGCGAGGTTGGCGATCCGTTCGTCGCGGCTGTGCCCGAGGCCGTCCGGGGTGACGGTGCTGGTCAGGGAGATGCCGTCGCGGGCGCACCGGTACGGCAGCTTGGCGACCGACAGCGCGGCGGCGACCAGGCCGTGGCGATCGCGGCCGTTCATCGGGTTGGCGCCCGGCGCGAACGGTTCGCCGGCCCGCCGGCCGTCCGGGGTATTGCCGGTGTGCTTGCCGTAGACCACGTTCGACGTGATGGTCAGCACGGACAGGCTCGGCTCGGCGCCACGGTAGGCCGGCTGCCGGCCGATCTTGGCCATGAATCGCTCGACCAGGTCGACGGCGATCGCGTCGGCGCGGTCGTCGTTGTTGCCGAAGGTCGGGAAGTCACCGTCGATGGCGTAGTCGACAGCCAGGCCGGTCGTGTCACGCAGCGCCTTGACCTGGGCGTACTTGATCGCCGACAGGCTGTCGGCGGCCACGGACAGCCCGGCTATGCCGGTGGCCAGGAAGCGATGCACAGGATAGTCGTGCAGGGCCATTTCGAGGCGCTCGTAGGCGTACTTGTCGTGCATGTAGTGGATGACGTTGAGCGCGTCCACGTACGTCTCGGCCAGCCAGTCCAGGGTCCGATCGAAGGCGGCGAGCACCTCGTCGTATTCCAGCACATCACCCGCGACCGGCGGGGTGGCCGGTGCGATCTGCTCGCCGCTGATCTCGTCGCGGCCACCGTTGATCGCGTACAGCAGGGTCTTGGCCAGGTTGGCCCGCGCGCCGAAGAACTGCATGTCCTTGCCGACACGCATGGCCGACACGCAGCAGGCGATGGCGGTGTCGTCGCTGTAGCCGGCCCGGACGAGGTCGTCGTTCTCGTACTGGATGGAGCTGGTGTCGATCGACACCTGGGCGCAGAACCGCTTGAAGCCCTCGGGCAGCGCCGGCGACCACAGCACGGTCAGGTTCGGCTCGGGCGCGGGGCCGAGGTTGTAGAGGGTCTGCAGGTAGCGGAAGCTGCTGCGGGTCACCAGCGGGCGCCCGTCCGCGCCCCGGCCGCCGATCGCCTCGGTCACCCAGGTCGGGTCGCCCGAGAACAACTGGTCGTACTCGGGTGTGCGGAGGAACCGGATGATCCGCAGCTTGATCACGAAGTCGTCGATCAGTTCCTGCGCACCGGACTCGGTGAGCGTGCCCTCGTCGAGGTCGCGCTGCAGGTAGGCGTCCACGAACGTCGAGGTGCGGCCCAGTGACATGGCCGCGCCGTTCTGCTCCTTGGTGGCGGCCAGGTAGGCGAAGTACAGCCACTGGATCGCCTCGCGGCCGGTCGTCGCGGGACCGGAGATGTCGGAGCCGTACCCGGCGGCCATGGTCTTCAGCTCGCCGAGGGCGCGGATCTGCTCGGCCAGTTCCTCACGGTCGCGGATGACCTCCTCGGACGACAGCCGCCCGTCGAGCGTGGCCTTGCGCTCACGCCGTTCGGCGATCAGCCGGTCGACGCCGTACAGGGCGACGCGGCGATAGTCGCCGATGATCCGGCCGCGGCCGTACGCGTCGGGCAGCCCGGTGATGATGTGCGAGCGCCGGGCGGCCAGCACGTCGGCGGGGTACGCGTCGAAGACTCCGTCGTTGTGCGTCTTGCGGTACCGGGAGTAGATGGCGTGCACAGCCGGGTCCAGCGCGTACCCGTAGGCCTTGAGCCCGGCCTCGACCATCCGCAGGCCGCCGGCGGGCATGATGGCCCGGCGCAGCGGCGCGCTGGTCTGCAATCCGACGATCAGCTCGTGCGAACGGTCGATGTAGCCCGGCACGTGCGCCGTGATGGTCGACGGGGTATGCGTGTCGACGTCGTAGATCCCGCGCTTGCGCTCCTCGACGAACATGCGCTGCAGTTCCCGCCAGAGCCGCTCGGTGCGGGGCGTCGGCCCGGCCAGAAAACCCGCGTCACCGGTGTACGGCGTGACGTTGTCGTGAATGAACCCGGCGACGTCGATCGTGTCGCGCCACCCGTTGCCGGTGAACCCGCGCCAGGCACTGCTGCGCTCCTGCACCATGACCCCTCCTCATGTCTCTTCTCTAGCCTTGCCGGAAATCGCCCGACCTGTTAGGGCCGGAGGTCCCGGGAGGCTGGGCCTCCCGGGACCTCCGGGTGCGGGCGCGACGTGTCGTCGACCCCGGGTGAAGCTCTCACGGCAGCAGCACCAGGCGGGCTGGGACGCGGCTAGCCAGGACGTCGTCGATGGAAGTGTTGATGTCGGCGAGGCGGCGGGCCTCGTAGCAGACGCGGGTGCGCCCGGCGGAGTGCAGGCGGAACACCTCGGCGAGGTCGGCGCGGGTGCCGACGATGGAGCCGATGACCCGGATTCCCTTGAGGACGGTCTGGAAGATGGGCAGCGCCATGGCGTTGTCCTTGGGCAGCGAGACCAGGATGAGCCGGCCGCCGCGGCGCAGCGAGGCGTGGGCTTGTTCGAGGACTGTCGGGTGGGCCGCGAGGACCACGGCGACATCGGCGCCGCCGAGGGCTTCGATGGCGGCGACGGGGTCGGTGGTGGCCGCGTTGACCGTGTGGGCGGCGCCGAGTTGCTTGGCGAGGGCGAGTTTCTCCTCGGTGACATCGACGGCGATGGTCTCGCCGCCGAAGATCTGGGCGTATTGCAGGGCGAGGTGGCCGAGTCCGCCGATGCCGAAGATCGCTACCCGGTCGCCGGGGGTGACTCCGCCGACCTTGACCGCCTTGTACGTGGTGACGCCGGCGCAGGTCAGCGGGGCGGCTTCGGCGGGGTCGATGCCGGCGGGAACGGCCACGACGTAGCGGGCGTCGGCGACGGCGTATTCGGCGTGTCCGCCGTCGATGGCGTAGCCGGTGTTGAGTTGTGCCTCGCAGAGGGTTTCCCAGCCGGTGACGCAGTATTCGCAGGTTCCGCAGGCGTGGCCGAGCCAGGGGATGGCGACGCGGTCGCCGACGGTGGGGGTGGTGACGCCGGGGCCGACCTTGGTGATGATGCCGACGCCTTCGTGGCCGGGGATGAACGGTGGTGTGGGTTTGACCGGCCAGTCGCCGCGGGCGGCGTGGATGTCGGTGTGGCACAGGCCGCTGGCCTCGATGCGGACGAGCACCTGCCCGTCGGCCGGTTCCGGCGTCGGAACCTCCTTGACTTCCAGTGGTGCGTCGAAACTGGTGACAACTGCCGCGCGCATCGCAGCCCTCCCTCTCTCGTTCTCTGCTGTCAGCCTCGCGCTGGAACTGATCTAGCAGCAGAGGAGGGAGGCCCGGTCGTCCCGGGACTTTCGGCCCGGCCGGGCCGACCCGGTCAGCGCTCGACCACCAGCCGGTGTGCCCGAAGCATCCGCGCCCACCACGGGCGTGGGGCAGCGGAGAACAGCGCCGGCCGGGTGGTCCGCTTGAGGCTGATCCAGCCACCTGGGCCCATCGTCACCGCGCCGATCGCCGGGCGGCGGCAGGTGACGACGACGGTGGCGATCGTCGCGGCCGCTGCCGCCGCCAATGCGGCGGCAGCGAGCCGGCTGACGTCGACCACCGGACGGAAGACGGCCGTGTCGCTCCCGACGATCCAGGCGCCCACCGGACGGTCGCCGTGCCGCACCGGCAGCACCGCGACATGTCCGGAACGGGTTGACGGGGGAATCTCGGCGTCCAGCGTCGTGGTCATGATGACTCCTATCGGCTGTCGGAGG
>NZ_QHHV01000027.1:0-35089 GCF_003947245.1 Actinoplanes sp. ATCC 53533
GTCATGCAGAAGCTCGACCCCTACCTCAACGTGGACCCCGGCACCATGAACCCGTTCCAGCACGGCGAGGTCTTCGTGACCGAGGACGGTGCGGAAACGGACCTCGACGTCGGGCACTACGAGCGGTTCCTGGACCGGGCGCTGTCCGCGAAGGCGAACGTCACCACGGGCCAGATCTACTCGGCCGTCATCGCCAAGGAGCGCCGCGGCGAATATCTCGGCGACACCGTGCAGGTCATCCCGCACGTGACGAACGAGATCAAGGAGCGCATCTTCGCGATGGCCGCTCCCGACGAGTTCGGCCGGATACCCGACGTGGTGATCACCGAGGTCGGCGGCACGGTCGGTGACATGGAGTCACTGCCGTTCCTGGAGGCGATCCGCCAGGTGCGCCACGAGATCGGCCGGGATCACGTCTTCTACCTGCACGTCTCGCTGGTGCCGTACCTGGCGCCGTCGGGCGAGCTGAAGACCAAGCCGACCCAGCACTCGGTGGCCACCCTGCGCAACATCGGTATCCAGCCGGACGCGCTGGTCTGCCGCAGCGACCGGGAGATCCCGGAGAAGCTCAAGCACAAGCTGTCGCTCTACTGCGACGTCGACCGCGAGGCCGTGGTGGCCTGCCCGGACGCGCCGAGCATCTACGACATCCCCAAGGTGCTGCACCGGGAGGGCCTGGACGCGTACGTGGTCCGCCGGCTCGGGCTGTCCTTCCGGGACGTGGACTGGTCCAGCTGGGACGACCTGCTGGAGCGGGTGCACCACCCGCGGCGCACGATCACGGTCGCGCTGGTCGGCAAGTACGTCGACCTGCCGGACGCGTACCTGTCGGTGAGCGAGGCGATCCGCGCGGCCGGCTTCGCCAACCACGCCCGGGTGCAGCTGCGCTGGGTGCCCAGCGACGACTGCGACACCCCGGCCGGCGCCGCCTCCGCCCTGAAGGGCGTCGACGGCATCGTGATCCCCGGCGGCTTCGGCATCCGCGGGATCGAGGGCAAGATCAACACCTCCCGGTACGCGAGGGAGAACGGCATCCCCATCCTGGGGCTCTGCCTCGGCCTGCAGTGCATGACCATCGACGCCGCGCGCCACCTGGCCGGCCTCGAGGGCGCCAACTCGCTGGAGTTCGACGAGCAGGCACCGCACCCGGTCATCTCCACCATGGCCGATCAGCAGGACATCGTCGCGGGCCGGGGCGATCTGGGCGGCACGATGCGCCTGGGCGCCTACCCGGCGGCGCTGGCCGAGGGCTCGGTGGTGGCCGAGGCATACGAGAGCACCGAGATCTCCGAGCGGCACAGGCACCGCTACGAGGTCAACAACGCCTACCGGGACCGGCTGGCCAAGGCCGGGCTGAGGTTCTCCGGCACCTCGCCCGACGGGCGGCTGGTGGAGTTCATCGAGCTGGACCGCGAGACGCACCCGTTCTTCGTGGCCACCCAGGCGCACCCCGAGCTCAAGAGCCGCCCGACCCGGGCGCACCCGCTATTCGCGGCGTTCGTCAAGGCCTCCGTGCAGTATGCGGCCGCCGACGAACTGCCGGTCGAGGTGGCGGAGACCGGCAAGCCCGAGAAGGCGGCGGTCGCGGCGTCATGACAGCCTTCGCGCACGAGACCGTTTCGCGGGTCGAGCGGTATGCGGGCCCGATCTTCACGGTCTACTCCGACCAGGTCACCATGTCCGGCGGCGGCACCGCGGGGCGCGACGTGGTGGTCAACAAGAACGCGGTGGTCGTGGTCGCGTTGGACGACGTCGACCGGGTCGTGCTGATCAAGCAGTACCGGCACGCGGTCGGCGGGCGGCTCTGGGAGCTGCCGGCCGGGCTGCGCGACGTCGAGGGTGAGGACCTGGTCCGCACCGCGGCCCGCGAGCTGGCCGAGGAGGCGGACCTCCACGCCGCCCGCTTCGACCTGCTCGTCGACCTGCACACCTCGCCCGGCTTCAGCGCCGAGACGGTCCGGATCTTCCTGGCCCGGGAGCTGACCCCGGTGCCCGAGCAGGAGCGGCACGAGCGGCGCGAGGAGGAGGCCGACATCGAGATCGTCTGGCGCGACCTCGACGAGGCGGTCGCCATGGTGCTGCGCGGCGAGATCACCAACGCCGCGGCGGTCGCCGGCCTGCTGGCCGCCGCCCGCGCGCGGGAGGACGGCTGGGCGACGCTGCGCCCGGCCGGCACGCCGGCGCTTTCCTGAGTGCGATGGGGAACGGACCGCCGAGGCGGTCCGTTCCACGGGCGGCTCGGCGCCGG
This sequence comes from Actinoplanes sp. ATCC 53533, assembly GCF_003947245.1. NCBI lineage: Bacteria > Bacillati > Actinomycetota > Actinomycetes > Micromonosporales > Micromonosporaceae > Actinoplanes > Actinoplanes sp. ATCC 53533. Next base: position 2,249 of record NZ_QHHV01000027.1, read on the forward strand.
TGGTCAGCCGCCGGAGCCGTACGGCCGGGTGATGATCTCCAGGCTGTGGTCGTCGGGGTCGGACCAGTACACCCCGCGGCCGCCGTCGTTGTGGTTGATCCGGCCGGGCTGCTGGTGGAACGGGTCGGCCCAGTAGGGCAGCCCGCGCGCCTCGATCCGCCCGAAGATCTCGTCGAACTCCTCCTCGGTGACCAGGAAGGCGTAGTGCTGGGGGCGAATGGTTCCGGTATCGGCGAGGACGTCCAGCGAGACGCCGTTGGCCAGTTCGACGACGAGGAAAGGGCCGTACCGGGTCGGTTGCGGCAGGCCCAGCAGGTCGGTCAGGTGCGCGGCGGAGCGCTGCTGGTCGCTGGCGTGCAGGATCGTATGGTTGAGATGGACGGGCATGGGTGATCCGCCTCCTCCGGGGTTGCCGGTGTCCCATCGACCACGGTAAACCTTCGGCCGCGCCGGGGCCGACCCGTCGGCGTCGGCCTGGGTGACCACCGTCACGCTGGCCGAAGGGGCAGTGTTGACCGGGCGGTCCCCGCTTCTTGATCTTCAGGCAACAGATCGGCAGTATCTTCCACTTGGTGGGACGGTAATCTGCGAAGCAGCCCGTCTCGGGTATGAGCCATCGACGTCTCTCCCGGAAAGGACGGTGTCGGCTATGAAGGTCGGCATTCCGAGCGAAGTCAAGAACAACGAGTTCCGGGTGGCGATCACCCCCGCGGGGGTCTTCGAACTCAACCGGGCCGGCCACGAGGTCTTCGTGCAGGCCGGCGCGGGCGCCGGCTCCTCCATCGCCGACGCCGACTTCGTCGCCGCCGGTGCCACGATCCTCGACGGCCCCGACGCCGTCTGGGCCGTCGGCGACCTGATCCTCAAGGTCAAGGAGCCGATCGCCGAGGAGTACGGTCGGATGCGCGAGGGTCAGGTCCTCTTCACCTACCTGCACCTCGCCGCGTCGAAGGAGTGCACCGACGCGCTCATCGACCGCAAGGTGACCGGCATCGCGTACGAGACCGTCGAGCTGCCCGACCGCTCGCTGCCGCTGCTCGCGCCGATGTCCGAGGTCGCCGGGCGGCTCGCCCCGCAGGTCGGCTCCTACCACCTGATGCGCTCCGGCGGCGGCCGCGGCGTGCTCATGGGCGGCGTCCCCGGCGTGTACGCGGCCAAGGTCGTCGTCATCGGCGCCGGCGTCTCCGGCATGAACGCCGCGGCGATCGCGCTGGGCATGCAGGCCGAGGTGCTGGTGCTGGACAAGAACATCGCCCGGCTCCGGGCGGCCGACGCCGACTACCGCGGCCACCTGCAGACCATCGCGTCGAACGCGTACGAGATCGAGAAGGCCGTCATCGACGCCGACCTGGTCATCGGCGCGGTCCTGGTGCCCGGCGCGAAGGCGCCGAACCTGATCTCCAACGAGCTGGTCTCGCGGATGAAGCCGGGCAGCGTGCTCGTCGACATCGCCATCGACCAGGGCGGCTGCTTCGAGGACTCGCGACCCACCACGCACGCGGACCCGGTCTACCGGGTGCACGAGTCGATGTTCTACTGCGTGGCCAACATGCCCGGCGCGGTGCCGCACACCAGCACCTACGCGCTGACCAACGTGACCCTGCCGTACGCGCTGGAGCTGGCCAACCGCGGCTGGCGCGACGCCGTCAAGGCCGACCCCGCGCTGGCCCTGGGCCTCAACACCCATGCCGGGCACGTGACCTACGGGCCGGTCGCCGAGGCGCACGGCATGCAGGCGCTGTCCCTGGCCGAGGTCCTGAGCTGAGCTCACCAGCTCTCCTCCGGGCGGTGCGGACCTACCTCGACCACCTCACGGTCGAGCGCGGCCTGTCCCGCAACACCCTGACCTCGTACCGCCGGGACCTGGACCGGTATCTGCAGACCCTGGCCGCGGCCGGCGTCGGCGAGCTCGCCGACGTCACCGCGGCCCAGGTCACCGGGCATCTCGCCGGGCTGCGCGCGGGGTCGCCCGAGCATCCGGCGCTGTCGGCCGCGTCGGCGGCCAGGGCCGTGAGCGCGGTACGCGGCCTGCACCGGTTCGCCGCCCAGGAGGGGATCGTGGCGCACGACGTCAGCCGCGAGGTGAAGCCGCCGTCGCCGCCCAGGCGCCTGCCCAAGGCCCTCGACGTCGACCAGGTCTCCCGGCTGCTCGCCGTCCCGGGCTCCCCGCGGGACACCGCGCTGCTGGAATTCCTCTACGGCACGGGCGCGCGGATCTCCGAGGCGGTCGGGCTGGCCGTCGATGATCTCGACTTCGCCGCGGACGCGGCGGTCACCCTGCGCGGCAAGGGCGGCCGGACCCGGCTGATCCCGCTCGGCCGGTACGCCCGCGTCGCGCTGGAGGCCTACCTGGTGCAGAGCCGCCCCGAACTGGTCGCCAAGGGGCGGGGCACGCCAGCGGTCTTCCTGAACGCCCGCGGCGGACCCCTGTCGCGGCAGAGCGCCTGGACGATCCTGCACCGGGCCGCGGCGGCCGCCGGGCTGCCGGTGGAGGGCCCGCACGCCGTCTCCCCGCACACGCTGCGGCATTCCTACGCGACGCATCTGCTCGACGGCGGCGCCGACGTGCGTGTCGTGCAGGAGCTGCTCGGGCACGCCTCGGTGACGACCACACAGGTCTACACCCTGGTGACAGTGGACCGACTCCGGGAGGTGTACGCGACCTCCCATCCGCGCGCTCGTTAGAAGGTGAGCGTCAGTCCACGCGACACGCCGAACGGCTGACCCCGGTCGGGCGGCGCTTTTGGCGTACAGTCGGGCATCGGCTCCGGCTGCGGGTCGAGAGGGGGCTAGGGACATGAGCGGGAACCACGATCGCGCCGAGGCGTGGACCAATGCCTTGCGCGACCAGCAGGGCTCCCTGGACCTCGGCGCCGATCTCGGCCCGGCCGACCCCACGGCCTACACGATGCGCCGCCCGATCCCCGAGCCCATGCCCACCGACCGGCACGGCCCGGCGCGGATCATCGCCCTCGCCAACCAGAAGGGTGGCGTCGGCAAGACCACCACGACCATCAACTTGGGCGCGGCCCTGGCCGAATACGGCCGCAAGGTGCTGCTCGTGGACTTCGACCCGCAGGGTGCCTGCTCGGTCGGCCTCGGCGTCAACCCGCACAACCTCGACCTGAGCATCTACAACCTGCTCATGCAGGACGATGTCACCGCCGAGGACGTCATCATCAAGACCGACGTGGCCGGCCTGCACCTGCTGCCCGCCAACATCGACCTGTCGGCCGCCGAGATCCAGCTGGTCAACGAGGTCGCCCGGGAGATGGCGCTGGCGCGGGTGCTGCGCACCGTGCGCAAGGAATACGACTTCATCCTGATCGACTGCCAGCCCTCGCTGGGCCTGCTGGCGATCAACGCGCTGACCATCGCACACGGCGTGCTCATCCCGCTGGAGTGCGAGTTCTTCAGCCTGCGCGGCGTGGCCCTGCTGCTCGACACGATCGACAAGGTCCGCGAGCGGCTCAACTTCGACCTGGAGCTCGAGGGCATCCTGGCGACCATGTACGACAGCCGCACCACCCACTGCCGCCAGGTGCTGCAGCGCGTGGTGGAGGCGTTCGGCGACAAGGTCTACCAGACGGTGATCACCAAGACGGTCAAGTTCCCGGAGTCCACCGTGGCCGGGGCGCCGATCACCAGCCTGGATCCGGCCTCGTCCGGTGCCCGCAACTACCGGCAGCTCGCCCGCGAGGTCATCGCCGCCAAGGCGGAACGGGGCTAGCTTTGCTGTTCGCCCTCGGCGAGCCGGTCGCGTTCGTCGCGCTGGTCGTCGCCTTCCTGCTGGGCCTGCTGCTGCGGGCCCTCGCGATCCGGATCACCGGGCGCGCGCTGCGCCTGACCGCGCGCCATGACCCGGTGATGCCACGCCCGCGCGAGGACGTCGACCCGTTCGGCGCGGTCGCGGCGGCCGTCGGCGGCATGGGCTGGGGCAAGCCGATCTCGGTCGACGAGGTGCCCCGCCAGTACGGCCGGGGCCGCGCCGCGGCGGTGTTCGCCGCCGGGCCGCTGGCCTGCATCCTGGTCTCGCAGCTGCTGTTCGCCGCCTACGTGGTCGCGTTCCCGGACAACCTGCTGTCGGTGCTGAACGTCTCCGACGTGCTGCGCGGCTTCACGCTGCCGATGGCCGAGCAGGTGCTGCTCTGCCTGGCGGTGGGGCTGCTGGCCTTCGGGCTGCTGGCGCTGATCCCGATCCCGCCGCTGGACGGCTTCGGCATCCTGTGGTCGGCGCTGCGGCAGCCGGGCACGGGCGCGCAGCAGATGCGGCTCTGGCTCGAGGACAAGAACCTCGGCGTGCTGATCCTGCTGGTGCTCTGCTTCTTCCCGCTCGGCTACCCGTTCCTGCTGATGATCCTGGACGTGCTCAGCGTGCTCTTCCTGCGGCTGTGGGGCGGGCCTGTCCCGCTCGGCTAGCCGCTTCCCAGCTGGTACGACCGGGCGACGATCTCCCGGAGCGCGTCGGGGTCGGCCTGGTCCACCCGCTTGATATAGAGGCAGCCCTTGCCGGTCTTGTGCGGCCCGAGCCGCGCCAGCTGAGGCGCGTACTGGTCCATGCCGCCGAACAGGTAGAGCACCGTCTGCGCCACGCGGGGGGCGAAGCCGACCGGGGGCATGTCTCCCTCGCGGCCGGAGGCATACCGGTAGTGGTGGGAGCCGAAGCCGACGATGGACGAGCCCCACAGCACCGCGGGCTGCCCGGTCACCTCGCGCATGACCTCGACCAGTGCCTTCGCGTCGCGCCGCCGCTGGTCGTCGCCGATCCCGTCGAGGAACGCGCCGACGTCACCGTCGGTCGCCGTCGTCTTGTTCGCGCTGTCCGCCATCGTTGGATAGTAGGCCGAAAACCGCTTGCCGTTGACCGGTGATCTCCAGCAAGCTGCCCCCATGACGTACTGACGGGCAGCACCCTTGCCGAGCCAACCACCCGCCGCGCTGACCCGCGCGCCGCCGGGTGTGCCGCACCGCCCGTCTCGCCGCGCCGTCGTGTCGCGGCCGCTGTTCGTCCGCAGAAAGAGAACATCCTTGTCTCAGCAGAAGTCCGCCACCGTCACCGTGTTCGCCTCCGACGGCAGCTGGATCGAGTCCGACGCCGTCACGCAGTGCCACCAGGTGGCCGCCCTCGACGGCATGATCCACGTCGCCGCCATGCCCGACCTGCACCCCGGCAAGGGTGCCCCGATCGGCGCCGCCATGGCCTCGACCGTGCTGTATCCGCATCTGGTGGGATCCGACATCGGCTGCGGCATCGCCGTGTTCGGCATCAGCCTCAAGCGCGCCGTGCCCGAGCGCCTGGCCGGCCGCTTCCCCGACCTCGACCGGGTCCCGGAGCCGGACGACCCGGCCTGGGAGTTCGTGGCCGCCGACATCCCCGCCGGGCACCGGGAGAGCCTGGGCACGGTCGGCCGCGGCAACCACTTCGTGGAGCTGGCGCGGGTGGGGACCGTCCTCGACCCGGGCCACGCGGCCCGGCTCGGGCTCGCCGCCGGTGACCTCGTGCTGATCGTGCACAGCGGCTCCCGCGGCCTGGGCGAGCGCATCCTGCGCTCGCACACCGAGGTGCACGGCGCCGGTCCCGCCGCCGACCCGGCGGCCTACCTGGCCCGCCACGACGAGGCCGTGCGCTGGGGCTCGCTCAACCGCCGGCTCATGGCCGCCCGGGTCGCGCTCGCCCTGGGCGCCGAGCCCACCGAACCGATCGTCGACGAGTGCCACAACCTGGCCGAACTTCACGACGGGGGATACCTGCACCGCAAGGGCGCGGCCCGGGGCGACGGCCGCGACGTCCTGATCGCCGGCACCCGGGGCACCCCGTCGTACCTGGTGGCGGCGCACGCCGGGCCGGAGGCCAACTACTCCGTGGCGCACGGCGCGGGCCGCAAGATGTCCCGCGCGGACGCCCTGGTGCGGGGCCGGGCCAAGCACACGGTCGAGGAGTTGCGCCGTACGCCGGTGGGGTCGCTCGTGGTGTGCGGCGACCGGCAACTGCTCTTCGAGGAGGCGCCGACGGCCTACAAGCGGATCGAGCAGGTGATCGGCGACCTCGTCGGGCACGGCCTGGCGACGCCCGTGGTCACGACGGTGCCGGTGGTCACGTACAAGACGGCCGGCCTGTCCTCCGCGCCGGCGCGGGAACGCCGGGACCACCGCCGCGGCCGGGGCCGGTCGTGAGCACGCCGCCGGACCGCGTCCACCTGCTGCTGTCGGCCGGTCGCGGCCCGCGGGAGTGCACCTGGGCGGTCGCCCAGCTGCTGCGCCGCCTGGAGGACGGCGCCGCCGGGCAGGGCGTGACCACCCACCGGGTCGAGACCGTCGCCGGCGACCTGCCGGGCACCTACCGGTCGGTCCTGGTGCGGCTCTCCGGCGCGGGCGCCACCGCGTACGCCGGCTCGTGGACCGGCACCCTGTGCTGGCAGGCGCCCAGCCCCTACCGGGCGAGCGCCGGCCGCAAGAACTGGTACGTCATCGCCGAGCCGTGCCAGGTCGGCGCGCCACACACGGTTTTCGCGGAAGCGGACGTCGACGTCGTCGCGTGCCGCACCGGCGGCCCCGGCGGGCAGCACCGGAACAAGGCCAGCACGGCGGTGCGGGCCACCCACCGGCCCTCGGGCATCGTCGTCGTGGTCGACACCGAGCGCCAGTTCAGCCAGAACCGGCGTCTCGCCCTGGAGCGGATCCGCGCCCGCCTGGTGCGGCAGGACCGGGCCGGGGGCCGGGAGGTGGTCACGGGCCGCTGGCGCATCCACGACGATCTCGTCCGCGGCAACCCCACCCGCACTGAACGGCCCGCGGGGTGAGAATTCGCGCCGGCCGAGAGTCCGCCGCCGTTGTGATCATGGCTGGAGCGCCAACGCGACTCCGAGCCCGGGTGTCACTATAGCCAGTACCTATCCGGGCGCGGACACCTCAGTGACGGCATGCTCGATCGGCTGCTTTCGTGCATGGGGTATCGCTTGGAGGTCGTCCGACGTCCGGTCCGGCAGGAACTCGGCCGCTCACCGAAGCGATCTTGGGAGCTTCACCGCCGGCTATCGGGTCACCTGACAGCCGCGACTTTCAGTGAGTGGCGTCCCACCATGCTGTCCAACCTCGAACGGCTACGGGAAGGCACACGCGGGCAGCCCCACCTTCGAAATCTCGACCGATGGCAACGCCTGATCGACGATGGCGACCTGTCAAGGCTGCACCGAGTGATGACCGGTCTTGATCCGGACTCGGTCGAGATGCGCGAGGTTTCACCCATGCGTGGCCTGCTCACACAGGCAGAGCGAGCCGATGTTCTCGGGCTGGCGAGCTGATGCGACGCGACCAGTTGGAACACGCGATTCGAACCGCCTGCCAGATCATCGGACACGACGCCGTGGTCGTTGTCGACATCCTTCCCCTCGCCAGCGAGGTGCCAGCGAAGCATCATGCGCCCGCCCAGCATGCACTCGTTTGGCTCACAGCAAGAAGTTAAGGCACGCCTCGCGTGTGTGGTGCGCTCACGCCCAACTGCGTCCAGGTGTGGGTGCGCACGGCGGGGGCGACACCGAGGAAGCCGCGCTGGAAGACCTCCGCGAGGCGCTCATCGGTCTGATCGAGGAGTTCGGCGTTCCTCGAGAGCCTTCGGTCACCGTGGCTGCCTGAAGTGTGGCCGGGCTAGTCGGAGGAGTCGCCGGGCGTCCAGCCCGAGACGTCGCACAGCCGGCCGCGCCAGAGGCAGCCGCCGCGGCCCGCGTGGTCGGGCGAGTGGATCCGCGCGTTGCGCAGGTGGATGTACTTCGTCGCCGCCATCAGCGCGGTGTACTGCCGGTGGCTCACCTCGCCGCCGGTGTCGCGGACCTTGACCGCGTCGTGGGCGAGGTCGGACTGCTCCTTCACGTGCTCGGCCATGCCGGTGTAGAAGGCGTCCTCGTGGTTGGTCATCGCGCTGACCTCGGCGAACCACTGCCACTGCGGGATCAGCTCGCCGCTGACCAGCAGGCCGTGCACCGTGAGGCTGAGCTGGACCCCAGGGTCCACCGGCTCGGTGAGGCGGTCGATCTGCGCGACGTAGGTGTCGAGCACCTTGTCCGGTTCACTCCAGATCGGATCGGACACCACGCACCCCCATGTCAGGCTCCCCTGACCGACTCTAAGTGAGCCGCTCGGTGCGCCGGTCGGGAACGGCGATTTCCGCCTTCACCTCCACCGGGATGCCGTTGAGCACGCTGTTGCCGGAGAGCCGGTCGATCGCGAACTCGTCGGTGAGCACGTTGCTGTTCACCCCGGGATGGGCCGCGGCCACCGACATCCGGGTGCCGGGCAGGTCGTGCCCCCAGCCGTGCGGCAGGCTGACGACCCCGGGCATGACCCGGTCGGTGACCTCGACCCGCGCCGAGACGCTGCCGGCCCGCGACGTCACCCGGGCGTCGCCGCCGTCGACCAGGGTGAGCCGGGCCGCGTCGACCGGGCTGACCTGCAGGGTGCACCGGTCGCGCCCCTTCACCAGGGCGGGCACGTTGTGCATCCAGCTGTTGTTGGACCGCAGGTGCCGCCGGCCGATCAGGACGAGGTCGTCCTGGTCGCGGCCGAGGGCCGTACGCAGCCGCTCGACGTCGGCGGCGATCGGCTCGGCGTACAGCTCCACCGTGCCGCTCGGCGTCTGCAGCAGCCCGGGGAGGCGGGGCGCCAGCGGCCCGAGGTCGACACCGTGCTGGTTTGCCAGCAGCCGGTCCAGCGACAGGCCGTCCGGGCGGGCGCCGAACAGGTCACCGTACGCCCCGGTGCGCAGCAGCACGTCGAGCAGCCGCTCGGCCGGGTTGTCCCCGCTGACCAGCGCCCGCAGCGCGGCCACCGGGGTCTCCGCCGCGGTGGCCACCCGCTGCAGCGCCTGGTCGAGCAGCTGCTCGTGCAGCACCGCCGGGTCGGTGCCGGCGCCCTGGCCGGCGGCGATGAGCGTGAGCCGGGCGAGGATGTCGCACTCGTCCAGGCTCTCCGGCTCCGCCGGCAGCACCGGCGGGGAGTACGCGGCGAAGTTGCGCACCGCGAGCGCCAGGAACGAGAAGTCGTAGTGCCCCTTGCGGGCGGGATCGGTCGGCGGCAGCACGACGTCGGCGTGCCGGGTGGTCTCGTTGAGGTACGGGTCAACGCTGACCATGAACTCCAGCCCGCCGAGCGCCTTGTCCAGCCGGTCGCTGTTCGGTGTGGACAGCACCGGGTTGCCGGCCACCGTGATGAAGGCCCTGACCTGCTCGTCGCCGGGCGTCTCGATCTCGTCGGCGAGGGTGGCCACGGGCAGCTCGCCCTTGACCTCCGGCAGCCCCCGGACCCGGCTGTGCCAGCGCCCGACCCGGAACCCCTTGCCGCCCGCCCGCGTCCGGGGCCGCAGGTGCGCGGCGAGGGGGAACATGACGCCGCCCGGCCGGTCGAGGTTGCCGGTGAGCACGTTGACCACGTCGACGAGCCAGCTGGTCAGCGTGCCGAATTCGACGGTGCAGGTGCCGATCCGGCCGTAGACCGCGGCGGTGGGCGCGGCGGCGAGCTCCCGCGCGAGGCCGCGGATCCGCTCCGCCGGCACGGCGCAGGCCGCGCTCACCCGCTCGGGGGCGAAAGCCTGGGCCAGCTCGCGGACCTCGTGGACGCCGGTGACGTGCCCGTCGAGGTCGCCCAGCTCGACCAGGCCCTCGGCGAACAGCGTGTGGACGATCCCGAAGAGCAGGTAGGCGTCGGTGCCCGGCCGGATGAACAGGTGCTCGTCGGCGTGCTCGGCTGTCCGGGTGCGGCGCGGGTCGACCACCACGAACCTGCCGCCGCGGGCCTGGATGGCCTTGAGCCGTCCCGGGAAGTCGGCGGCGGTGGCGAGGCTCCCGTTGGACTCCCACGGGTTGGCGCCCAGCACGAGCAGCAGATCCGTCCGGTCGAGATCCGGCACCGGGATGGTCAGCGGGTTGCCGTAGAGGTAGCCGCACGCCACGTGCTTGGGCATCTGGTCGACGGTGCTCGCGGAGAAGATGTTGCGGCTGCCGAGGGTGCGCAGCAGCGGCGTGAGGTAGAGCCCGCCCGCCATCGTGTGCACGTTCGGGTTGCCGGCGTACACGGCGACGGCGTTCGGGCCGTGCCGCTCGATGATCGGGCGCAGCCCCTGCTCGATGACGCGGAACGCCTCGTCCCAGCTGACCTCCTCGTGCCGGCCGTCGCGCCGCACCAGGGGGCGTCGCAGCCGGTCCGGATCGGCTGCCAGCTCGCCGAACGTGGCGCCCTTCGGGCAGATGAAGCCGTGGCTGAACACGTGCTCCCGGTCGCCGCGCGCGGCGACGATCCGGTCGTCGCGCACGGTCAGTTCGAGGCCGCAGGCCGCCTCGCACAGGGGGCAGGTGCGAAAGGCGGTATGCGTGTCCGCAGCGGTCATGGCCGCAGCGTACTACCGGGGGGATTGATCGGCCCCGCTGAAACTGTCAGGATGACGAGGTCAAGCGATCGAGCATCTTCTATCACTTGGGTGAGTGACCGTGCGGAGATCCGTTGTTCCGGCCCTTTCCGCGGTGCTGCTGGTGCTGGCCGCCGCGTTGACGCCGACGCCGGCCGCCGCGGCGCCGGCCCCCGACCCGGACCACCCCTGGCGGATGCGGCACTGGCCGCAGACCCAGCCCTGGCAGCGGAACCAGCCCGCGGCCCGAAGTTTCGCCGCCGGCGCCCCGCGCCCGGTCGACCCGCAGAACTACGAGCTGCCGGACACGATGACCTGGGACGACTACCGGCCTGTGCCGGGCACGAACTGGGCCGATCCGGCGGTGCCGGGCTCGGTCCGCAACTTCCGGGGTGCCCTCGTGCTCCTCGACTTCGGGAACCAGCCCTTCGTGGTGACCCAGCCCGCCAGCTCCACTGTCTTCGGCAACCCCGCTACCGTGCACGACCTGCCGCGCGCCGACGTTCCCGCGTTCTACGCCGACTTCCTGAACAAGCCCGGCCCGCTCAACCAGGGCCACACCATCCACGAATACTGGATGGAGGACTCCGGCGGGCGCTACGGCATCGGGCTGGACCCGTTCGGCGTCTACCAGATGCCGGCCAAGAGCCACGAGTACGGCATCGAGAACTCGATGCAGCGCGGACTCGGCTGCCCGTCCGGTGACACGTGCGGCCGGGACCTGCGTACCGATGCCCGCGCCGCTTGGATCGCCGCCGTCGGCGCCGAGGTCGCCGGCCGGTATGACTTCGTCTTCTTCCTCGCGGCCGGGCAGGACGAGTCGTCCACCTGGCAGGAGTTCGGCCAGATGAAGTTCACCACCAAGGAGGACGTCTCCGAGCCGTTCGGGCCGCCGGACGACGCGCTGCCCAACTGGAACGCGACCCGCTACGTCGAATGGACCTCCTGGCAGGCCTCGTCGACCATCTGGCCCAACGCCACCAGCGGCAGCTCGGTGCAGGCGGAGAGCTCCGGGATGTCCACCTACGCCCACGAGTTCAGCCACATCCTGGGCGTGGGGGACAACTACAACAACCCGTACTCGGTGCCCGCGCGCCGCGACTACAGCGGGCCGTGGGAGATGCTCAGCCGCGGCACGTTCAACGGGCCCGGCGGCCCGCACAGCCGCTGGCTCATCCCGGGCACGGCCGGCTCGTCCATGGGCGCGCAGCACATGCTGCGCAACAAGCTCAAGCTCGGCATCGTCGACGAGGACGCGGTGCTGCGCCTGTCCCGGGCCGGGCTGGCGGAGTCGGGCGTGGTGGTGTCCAAGGTGACGGCCCGCGCGGTCGACCGCGGGCTGGCCGGGATCAACGTGACGCTGGACGGTGGCGACCGGAGCCCGGCCTGCGACGTGAACGCGGACCCCTACTGCGACGGCGGCCGCTACGACAACTACACCCTGGAGGTGGTCGACCGGATGGGCTTCGACTCGTTCACCCCCGACTCCGGGGTGCTGCTGGCCAAGACCAAGAACGCGGACGCGGCGCCGTTCATCTGGACCGTCGACGCCAACCCGCAGGACATCGACAAGGTCGACTTCGTCCTGCCGGACGGCACGCCGCAGAAGATGACCATCGGCGACTACCGGCAGCTCTCCGACGCGCTGTTCCACGCCGGCACCGACTCGGGCAGCGAATACGAATACGTCGACGCGGCCAACCGGCTGCACTTCTACGTGCTGGACACCAAGCGGGACCGGGCGGGCGTGCTGTCGTACACGGTCGCGGTCCGTTCGCTCGACGGCGCCGGGCCGCACCGCCGCGGCGTGTCGGCCAGATCGGCGAGTGCGGACGCGGCCAGCTCCGGCTGGGCGCGCTGCACGATTCCGGTACGCAACACCGGCCGCGGCTCCGACGTCTACCGGGTGTCGGCCTCGGCGGGCGCGGGGTGGACGTCGTGGCTGCCCCGCGCGGTCACCGACGTGGCCGGCGGGCGCACCGCGGCGGTGGAGGTCTACGCCAAGCGGGCCGCCGGCGGCCCGCGCGGCACCAAGGTCGCGGTCACCGTCACCTCGGAGAGCGACCCGGCCGCGACCACCACCACCTCCTGCCGGGTGCGCTGACCGGCCCGCCGTCCGGTCACCCGAACCGGGCGGCGGCCATCAGGCCGAAACCCACCACCCCCAGGGGTACGGCCAGCAGCAGCGCGACCAGGCGCTGCCGCCAGGTGGCCGCGACCAGGACCGTGAGGAGCACGCCGAGCGCGACGTCGAGGAGCGCCGCCCACAGCGGGTCCAGCCCGCGGCCGTCGGCACCGATCCGGCGGCTGACCAGCGCGGCCTCGGCGAACATCACGGCGGCCGGCATGGCCTGCGCCGCGGTCCGCCAGCGCCCCGGCGCCCGCGCGGCGATCCCGGCCGCGCCGAAAACGACTCCGGCGATCACCGCGAACCCCATCCACATCAGGGCCACCGTGTTGTACATGTTCGACGCGTCGTCGTGCTGGATCACCATCGCCGCCAGGTAGTAGCTCGGCACGGCGACGACCAGCATGACGACCGCCGCGGTGACGCCCCGCGCCCAGCCCCACCGCGACCAGTACGTGCACAGGAAGCCCGCCACCGCCCACACCGCCAGCGAGTTGCCCAGCCCGCCGAACGGAAACGGGACGTACTTGATCCACAAGAAGTCGAGAACCCCGAGCAGCAGTCCGCCCACGGGCGCCGCCACGGCCGCGTACCGGTTGATCATCACTTCCGGGAGCCTAGGCACCCGGCGGGCCGCGCAGATCGGGCCGCGGGCCGGATCCTCCGGCGCCCGGGTCGGCCAAAAGACGGAGATTGCGGTGGTGCGGCACAATCCGCGGGTGCTGTCCGACGAGCTCGACCCGGTGCCGTACCCGAAGCGGATCTCCGCCTTGCTGCGCAGGCTGCGCGAGCAGGACGATCCCGGGGCTCGGATCGCCGAGCTCGCGGCGGGCGGACCCTACGAGCGACACCTGGCGGTCACCGCGGCGGCAGCGTTCGGCTCACGCCCGGTCGTGGTCCGGGCCTTGCGAGACCCGGACCCTTCGGTACGCGCGGAAGCGGCGCGACAAGCGCACCGGCTCGGCTGGGCGACGGCCGGGGAGCTGCTGGCCGACGCCCCGCCCGTACTGCGCCACCTGATCCTGCGTCTGCTGCGCAAGCGGCCCGGCTCCGGCGACGCGGTGATCGACCTGGTCCGCGACCGCTACGGCGACCGTGAGGCGGTGGTCGTGCTCGCGGCCTGCACTCCGGAGACCGTCGCGCGGCTGCTGCCGGACCTGGCGGGCTCGGTCGGCTCCTGGAAGGTCCTCGCCCGGCGGCACGGCGCCGTCGTCCTGGACTGGGTGGGCGACCGCCTGGCGGCCATGACGAGGCCGGACTGGTCCGCATTCGTGGCGCCGGTCAGGGCGTGCGCCCGTGCCGAGCCGGAGCGGGTGCTCGACCTGCTGGAGCGGCACGCGCCCGGCTCCCTGCCCGACATCGACCTGGCTCCGCTCGCCGCCCGGTTCCCGGCGCGGGTGGCGGCGCTCGTCATCGCCCGGGGCCCGGCCGACGCCTGGCGTCACCTGACCTTCCGGGTGCTGCCGCACCTCCGCACGCTCGGCGTCGATGACCTGGTCGCCCTCGACGCGTTCAACGCCGGCATCCTGGAGCTGCTGCCGCCGGACCGGCGCGAGGAGGTCTACGCCGCCAGGCCGGGGGAGGATGTTCCGTGGGAGGGGCGGGTCGAGCTGCTGCCGGAGCGCACCCGGCTGCGCGAGGTGCGCCGGGTGCTGGCGCTGCCGCAGATCGCCGCCGATGAGCACGCCACGCTGCGGTGGAGTCGATATCTGCCGGCAGCCGAGGCGCTGCCGGTGCTCGACCGGGCCGCGCGCGACCCGATCCCGTACTCGCGCGGAGAGGCGTACCGGTGGATGGTCGGGGTCGCCCGGCGTGAGCCCGCCGCGCTGCCGGACGTGCTGCGGCGGCTGCTCCGGTTGCGCAACGAGCGCGAGGCGGTGCGGTTTCCCATGCTGGAGGCGCTGCGCGCGCTGATCCCGCAGCTGGTCCCGGCGGCGGCGCCCATGCTGACGGCGATCACCGACGCCTCGATCGAGGCCCGGGACTTCTCCCCGCGCAACCGGGAAGCGCTGGTCGAGCTGGCCTACGCGGCCCTGGCCGCCCGCGACACCGGCCCCGGTGACGGTGACGAGTTGGCCCGGTGGGCGCTGGGCATGATCGCCCGGCTGCCGATCCCGTGGTGCCTCGACACCCCGCTGCGCCCCGGCCAGGAGCACCTCATCACCGCGGCGCTGCGCAAACGGATCACGGCCGACACCGACGAGTTGTTCAGCCTCGCCCGCCTGCTGGAGGTCCGGGCCCGCCACGTGCCCGAGCTGCAGGACCTGCTGCACCGCGCGACCGCTCCCGCCGGCCCGGCCGACGTCCGGGAAAAAGCCGTGAAGCTGTGGCTCGACGACCCCCGCACGCGGGCCGCGCGGGCCGCCGAGCTGCTGCGCGCGGACCCCTCGGCCGCGCGCCTCGCACCGGTGTGGCGGGAGGTGACCGGCTACAGCACCACCCTGCTCGATCCCACCCTGGCTGAGCCCACCCTGGTCGGGCCGCCCTCACACATCCGGCGGTGGACGCCCCGGCAGCAGCGCGCCTACGCCGAAACCCTCGCTGCCGTCGCCGCGGACACCGACCTGGAGCAGGGTCCCCGCAAGGCGGCGCTGAAGAACCTCGCCCGGGTCCCGGTGGCCGGCCGCGAGTTGCTCGCCGGATTCCTCGACGCGCCCGAGGTCCCCATCGCGGAAGCGGCGCTGGGCGCGCTGGCCTGGACCGACCGGCCCGACGAGGCGCTGCCGGTGCTGCTCGGTTACGCGGGTGGGGAGCGCGCCCGGATAGCCCTGCCCGCCGCCGACCGCGCGGCCCGCTTCGTGAGCGCCCCCGCCCTGCTCGCCCTCCTGCGCGGCGTCCTGCTCGCGCCGCCGTCGTCCCCGATCGGGGTGACCAGCCGCAAGGCCGCGGTCCGGATTCTCACCAGGTACGGCCCGCCGGAGTCCGAGGAACTGCTCGCCGAGGTGTGGCACACCCCCGGCGCCCACCCGGACGTGCGGGCCGTCGTCATCGCGGCGCTCCGGAGACCGTCGCCGTCGCCGATCGCGTGGGAGATCTTCACCGAGGCTGCGAGCTCCGCGGCCCGCGCGGAAGTCCTGGCCCTGCTCGCCGTCTCCGCCCAGGAACTGAGCGAGCCCGACTGCCGCCGCTTCGCGTCGCTCGTCGTCACTGTCTGCGCGAGCCCACACCGGCAGCTTTCGCAGGACGCGTTCTGCCAGCTCCCGAAGTGGATCCGCTGGGTGCCCGACGCCGCCGGCCTGGTCGTCGCGGCGCTCGCCGACCCGGACTTCACCGGTCCGCGGGCCTACTGGCCGGTCCCCGCCCTGGCGTCGCTCGTCGAAGCCCTGCTGGACCACCCGGTGGACCCCGGCCGCAGCGCCCTGGAACCGCTCTTCGACCGGCTCGTCGTCCGCGACCGGGAGGACCCGGAGCCCGGCACCCCGGACCGCGACCGTCCCGCCCGCCGCTGCCTGAACCGGATCGTGGGCGACGCGTCGCAATGGGCGCGGGCCGTGCGGAGGGCTGACCCGGAGCCCGTCCGCGAAGCCGCCCGCAAGCTCGCGTCCCACCCGGCGTTCCTCGGCGACGGGGCCGAACTGCTCACCGCGCTGGCCGGTCCGCACCCGGCGCCGCTCGCCGAGGTCGCCGACCTCGTCGCCGCCCGCCCGGCCCTCGCCGTGCGCCTCGCCGGGCAACTCGCCGACTCCCGGGTGTCCGCCGACGAGCTCGAGGACGTGCTGGCCGCGGCCCGGCAGCTCGCGGACCGCACCGACCTGGCCGGCGGGCTGTTCGCGCTGGCCCTGGTCGCCGCCGCCGGCAAGGCGCAGCGCTGGAGCGAACCATGTCAGGAGACGCTGCGCCGGCTGCGTCACCATCCGCACCCGGACGTCGCGGACGCGTCCTACCGGCAGACCATGGAGAGGTAGCCGCCGCACCGGGTCAGCGTGGGGGGACCTGGCCGGCGGAGACCGCGTCCTCGAGGTCGGTGGCGAAGGCGGCCGGGTCACGCGTACGGATGTAGGTCGCGACCGCGTCGTAGAAGCCCTCCTGGAACGCCGGGCTCATCGCCTCGCCGTGGGTGACCGACAGCAGCACCGGCGAGGCCCAGAAGCTCCTCGACGAGCTCTGCTGGTAGGCCGACAGCGCCGAGACGTCCACGGTGCGCAGCACCGGCACCGAGCCCTTGGCCTTGCTGAAGGCGATCTGGGTGGCCGGTTCGCTGATCTCGGTCAGGAACGCGAGGGCGTTCCTGGCGTTGTCGGCCCTGGTCGCCGCGACGAAGACGTCGACGACCGCGAGGAAGCAGCCGTCGGTGCCGGGGAAGGCCACCGAGGCGAACTCGGTGCCCTCGCGGGCGCCGTCGGCGATCAGTTCGCCGTAGGCGGAGTCGTTCATGGAGGCGAACGCGCAGCCGCCCGCGGTCAGCTTCTCGGTGGCCGCGTCCCAGGTCAGATCGTTGGCGGCGGGGTCGGCGTAGGTGAGCAGGTCGCCGAAGGACCGCAGCGCCGTGCGGACCCGGGCGCTGCGCCAGTCCAGCCGGTCGGCGGCCATGTCCCGCCAGCCCTCGGCGCCGATCGTGCCGAGCAGCACGTTCTCGAAGAGCTCGACGGTCGTGAAGGGGTCCTTGCCGCCGAGGCACAGGGGCACGGTCCCGGCGGCCTTGACCTTCCGCAGATCGGTCAGGAACGCGGTGAGCTGGTAGCCGCCCACCGGCGTCGCGACGCCGGCCCGGGCCAGCACCGAGGGGTTGAACCACAGGACGTTGCCGCGGTGGGCACCCGTCGGCACACCGTAGGGCTTGCCGCCGCGGCGCACGGACTGCAGGATCGTCGGCTGCATCACCGCGTCCAGCCCGCCGGCCGCGTAGACCGACGAGACGTCGCGGACGGCGCCCCGGCCGGCGTACCCCTGGACTGCCTTGCCGGCGAAGGTCTGCCAGACGTCGGGCGGGTCGTCGTCCCGCAGGCGCTCGGCCAGCGCCACGATGGCCTGGGAGCCGGCGCCGCCGGCGACCGCGCCGTTGACGGCGTCGACACCGGGATTCGCCTGGCGGAACGCGGTGAGCAGGGCATCCAGGGCGGCGGCCTCCGACCCGGAGGTCCACCAGGACACGACCTCGAGTTTTCTGGTGTCGGTGGTGGCGCTCGTCGGCTCGTCGGCGCCGCAGCCGGTCGCGGCGAGCAGGGTCAGGGCGGCGGCGGCCGCCATCCGTCGGGCGTTCATGCCGCACTCCGCACGCTCGGGGTGGACCGGAGATCGTAGATCGCGTAGAGCCCGACCACGGCGAAGCAGGCGGCCGGCACGATGAACGAGAAGGCCGCGCTCGTCGTGTCCACCAGCTTGCCCTGCACCAGCGGCATGATCGCGCCGCCGACGATCGCCATCACCAGCCCGGCCGCGCCGAACTTGGTCGCCGGCCCGAGGCCCTTGAGCGCCACGCCGTAGATCGTCGGGAACATCAGCGACAGGGAGAACGACAGGGCCACCACGGCGATGACCCCGGCCAGGTTGGGGCTCGCCATCGCGAACAGGCACAGCACGACCGCCAGCGCGGCGAGCACGGCGAGCACCTTGGTCGCGCGGATCCGGCCGATGACCCAGGTCATCAGGAACCGCGAGGCGAGGAAGACCAGCAGGCTCAGCTGCAGATAGAAGCCGCCCTTCTCCAGGCTGCCGCCGAGCGCCTGCTGCACGTACTGGATCAGGTAGGTCCACGCGCACACCTGGGCCGCGACGTTGAAGAACTGGGCCACGACGCCGTACCGGTAGCGCTTGTTGCGCCACAGCACCCGGAACAGCCCCGCCGCACCGCCCTCGTGCGGGCCGGCGTCGGGGAACTCCTCGACGATCTGCGGCGCCTTCTGGCTGGCGATCGCGACGGCGATGAGCACGAGCACGAACGCCAGGCCCAGGTAGGGCGCCATCACCGCGCCGAGTTCGCCGGCCCGGATCGTATGCAGCTGCTCCGGGGTCAGCGACGCGATGTCCACCGGGTCGGCGAGCTTGGGCAGGATGAGCGTCGAGGCGAGCAGGACGCCGATGTTCGTGCCGACCGGGTTGAAGGCCTGGGCGAGGTTGAGCCGGCGGGTCGCCGTCGCCTCGGGACCGAGCGACAACACGTACGGATTCGCCGAGGTCTCCAGGATCGAGCAGCCGGCCGCCATCGCGAACAGGGCCACCAGGAAGGCCTCGTACGTCATGATCTTGCTGGCCGGGTAGAACGAGAAGGCGCCGATCGCCGCCAGCCCGAGCCCGGTCAGGATCCCCGTCTTGTAGCCGAACCGCTGGTTGATGAAGGCCGCCGGAAGCGCCAGCAGGAAGTACGCCCCGAAGTAGGCGAGCTGGACGAGCGACGCCTGGAACGTGCTCATCTCGAAGATCCGCTTGAAGCCGGCCACCATCGGCGTGGTCAGATCCTGTGCCACGCCCCAGGCCGTGAAGCAGCCGATCAGGGCGATGAACAGGAGCAGCATGCCGCGCCCGAGCAGCGGCTGGCCCTTCGCGAGCTCGGTCTCGTCGGCGATCGGAGCCGGGGCGATTCCCGCCATCTGCGATCCTTCCGCCGCGGTCGGAACACACCCGGAGAAACGGTGCGTTACCTGCCCACTACGGAGACGGTACATCTTCCTTCCATCGAAGGGAACCGCTGCCCCGACCCGAGAAAGACCTGATCACGACCCGACGTACGCCAGCGCGAAGCCGATCGTCGGCACCCCGAAGAGCACCGAGACCAGCGTGGACCGCGGCACCAGCACGTCGAGTTCGGGGTGAGCGTCCGTCCCGCCGCCTGTGCGCCCGCTGAGGGCCGTCAGCGGAACAGGCTCAGGTCGATGGAGTCGGCCATCGCGCGCTGGCCGGCGATGTTGGGGTGCAGGTGGTCGGCCTGGTAGGCCGGGAGCACCTGGCTGGGGTGCTGCGGGTCGCGGATCGCGGCGTCGAAGTCCGCGACCCCGTCGAACGCCCGGCTCGTGCGCACCCAGGCGTTGACCTGCTGCCGGGTGGCCTCCTGCGCGGTGCTGAAGCAGCCGGACTCGCACCCGTACGGTGTGATCGTCGCTCCGATCACCGTGATGCCGGCCCGCCGCGCCCGGTCCGCGATGGTCCGCATTCCGGCGATCAGGGCGTCGGCGTCGGCGTGGTAGCCGATGTCGTTGATGCCCTCGGCGAGGATCAGGTATCGGACGCCGGTCTGCTGCCGGACGTCCGCCCGTTCCCGCGTCAGGGCGGAGACGCTGGTGCCCGCGCCGCAGCAGTCGGTGCGGTCGGTGAGGATCTGGTTGCCGCCGATCCCCTCGTTGAGCACGCCCAACCGCCGGTGGACGGGCCGCGCCGCCAGCCGCGCCGCGAGGCCGTCGGTCCAGCGGTCGTTGCCGTTCCAGGTGCTGTACGCGCCGTCGGTGATCGAGTCGCCGAGCGCCACGATGCTGCCCGGCACGGCCCGCGCGGGACGCACGTCGACGCCGCTGAGCCAGAACCACGAGTTGACCGTGCCGGTGAACGGGGCGCCCGCGGCGCCGGCCTGGTTGCCGGCCGCCACGAACTGGGTGCCCTGGGCGGCGTCGTGCCCGGTGATCGCGGCCGCGTCGCCGCCGGCGGTGACGTAGAGGTCGACGGCGAGGTCCTGACCGTACTCGACACCCAGCGGGACCGGATCGCTGAAGACCTGCCCGCCGGCCGGCACGGTGACCGTGCCCCGGCCGCGGAAGGTGGCCCGGCGGCCGGTGCCGGCGACCAGGTCGGGCGACCCGGAGGCGACGGCCCGGGCCACGCTGACGGCACCGAAGGTGACGGCCTCGGCGCCGTAGGCGTTGCTCAGCCTGATCCGCAGCGGCGACCCGCCGAGCGTGGGGTGGACGAGCATCCGCAGGGTCTGGTCGGCGAAGGTCGGACCGGCCTCGCGCTGCGGGCTGGTCGCCCAGGCGCCGGTCCACGACCCCGCGTGCGGCTCCGCGGCGGCCGCGGGTGCGGCGAGGAGCGGAAGGGCCAGCGCCGCGACGAGCAGGGCGCCGCAGAGTCCATTAATGTGTGTCGATATCTTGGGCATGTCGTCGATGCTCGGCGAAGACCCGCCGATGCGCAACAGCCGTCTCACGGAGGGCCGTACCGGCGGGCCAGGGCGGTGCCGATCGCGGCCATCGCCTGCCGCAGCTCCGGCGGCCCGGTGACCTCGACCTCGGCGCCGAGCGGCAGGAGCCGTTCGCAGGCGTGCCGCACGTTCTCGATCGGGATCGTCGCCTCGGCCCACCCGTCGCCGCCGGGCTCGCCCACCGAGCCGGCCACCGCCCGCACCACCGCCGGATCGGCCAGCTCCGGCAGCCGGGCCAGGCCGTCCGCCGACAGCCGGATCGTCGCGACCCCGGTGAACCGCCGGGCCTCGAACTCCGCGAGGTAGGCCGACCAGTGCGCCGCCAGGTCGAACCCGGCCGGCCGCGCGAAGCGCTCCGCCGTGACGGTCACCTCGCGCACCTGCGCCACCCGGTAGGTGGCGACCCGGCCGGCGTCCCCGGTGGCGGCCACGAGATACCAGGTGCCGGACTTGAGCACCAGCCCGTACGGCCGCAGCCGGCGCCGGACCTCCTGCGGCGCCCGCCACCGCCGGTAGCCGACGTCGACGGCGTGCTGCGCCACCACGGCATCCATGAGCACCGTCAGGTGCGGCTGGGCCTCCGCCTCCTGATACCAGCCCGGCGCGTCCAGGTGGAAGACCGCGGCCGTACGCGTGGCCTGGTCCCGCAGCTCGGCCGGCAGGGCGGCGAGCAGCTTCAGCCGGGCCGCGGCGACCTCCTCGGCCAGTCCCAGATCGGCGGCCGGCGCCGGCAGCCCGGCCAGGAACAGCGCCCGGGCCTCGCCGCCGCTCAGCCCGGTCAGCCGGGTGCGGTAGCCCTCGACCAGCCGGTACCCGCCGTGCTGACCCGTCTCGGCATACAGCGGCACCCCCGCGGCCTGCAGCCGCGCCAGATCCCGGTACGCCGTGCGCACCGAGATCCCCAGCTCGGCCGCGAGCTGGCCGGCGGACAGCCGCCCGCGGGTCTGCAACAACAACAGCATCGACAACAGGCGACCGGCAGGCATGCCCCGATCATGCTGCTCAACCCTGACAGGTACTGACACAACCCGGCCTTACGGTCGCCACATGACACCGAACGGCAGCACCGACTTCGACTTCCTCATGGGCCACTGGGCGGTCCACCACCACCGGCTCGCCGACGTCACCGACCGCGACGGCACCGAGTGGATCGACTTCGACAGCGTGGGGCGGGCCTGGCCGGTCCTCGGCGGCCTGGGCAACGTCGACACCGTCTCGGGGACGATGCCCGACGGCCGCTCCCTGGAAGGCATGACGCTGCGCCTGTACGACCCCGGGGCCGACCGCTGGCGGATCTGGTGGTCCTCGACGGCCGTTCCCGGCCGGCTCGACCCGCCGGTCGAGGGCCGGTTCCGCGACGGCCGGGGCGTCTTCCTCGGCGAGGACGAGATCGGCGGCAAGCCGGCGCTGGTCCGCTTCCTGTGGTCGGCCATGACCCCCAGTTCGGCCCGCTGGGAGCAGGACTTCTCCTTCGACGGCGGCACCACCTGGGACCCGGTCAACTGGATCATGACCTTCACCCGCACCGGCTGAGCCGGCCGTTCTGGCAGGATCGACGGGTGCAGGACCAGAGGACCGCCGCCGTGCTGCTGGTGTTCGGGCGCGGCGTCATCGGCGACGGCGGGCGCTACACGCTCACGCCCGCCAGCGCCGCCCGGGTGCAGGCCGCCGTCGACTACGCCGCCGCGCGGCCCGGGGTCGCGCGCATCGTCTTCGCCGGCGGCTGGGCCGAGGCCGCCGAGGGCGCCGGCCAACCCCCGGCGGGCCGGCGGGAAGGCGACCTGATGCTGGCCGAGGCCCGGGCGGCGGGCCTCGACCGGCACGCGGACCTGCGCGCCGAGACCCGCTCCCGGAGCACCCTGGAGAACCTGCTGCACACCGCCGAGGACGGGCTGCTCGACGGGTACGCGTTCGACGCCGTACACCCGCTCGGTCTGGTCTCGCACCGCGAGCACCTGCCGCGGATCCGCTTCCTCGCCGCCAAGGTCCTCGGCCTGCCCGCCCGGGCCCTGCTCGACGTGCCCGCGACCGGGGGAGAGACGCCGCTGCCGTGGCGCTCCGAGCGGGCCGCCCGCCTCATCGCCAGGCTGGGCTTCCTCGGCGCCCGCGATCCGTCGGCCCTGCTGCGCCGCGAACGCCGGATGGTCGCAACCTTGCGGCGCGCCGAGCGCTTGCTGAGAAGTTCCGCTGGGTAAGGGAGCGGTGCCGCGCAACCACCCCTCGGAGGAGACCCACGTGCACGAGGCAGCGAATCGCGCCATGGTCGTCCTCCTGCCGGTCTACGAGCCGTCACACCACCTGCCCACCCTCATGACCGAACTGCGCGAGGCCGCACCGCAGTGCCGGCTCGTCATCGTGGACGACGGCAGCGGCCCGGCCGCCGCGCGGGTGCTCCAGCAGGCCGAGGGCCTCGGCGGCACGGTCCTGCGCCACCCCGGCAACCGGGGCAAGGGCGTCGCCCTCAAAACCGGCTTCGGGTACGCGGCGGAGCAGCATCCCGGCCTCGACGTGCTCTGCGCGGACGCCGACGGGCAACACAGCGTCGCCGACATCGTGCGGGTGGCCGACCGCGTCCGGGCGACCGGTCACACCGTGCTGGGCGTGCGCCGCTTCACCGGGGACGTACCGCTGCGCAGCAGGGTCGGCAACGCCGTCACGCAAGCGCTGTTCCGTGCCGCCACCGGTCGGGGTGTGCGGGACACCCAGACGGGACTGCGGGCGTACCCCGCGGCCCTGCTCGAATGGTTGTGCACGGTGCCCGGCGAGCGCTTCGAGTACGAGATGAACGTCCTGCTCATGGCGGCGCGCGCCGGGCACCGGATCGAGGAGGTCGAGATCACCACGACCTACCTGAACGACAACGCCTCCTCACACTTCAGCGCGCTGAGCGACTCGGCGCGCATCTACTGGCCGCTGCTGCGGGCGGCGGTCAGGTCAGCACCAAGTTAGGGTCGAGTTGGTGCGGGTGACGTTGCTGATCGTGTTGTTGGTGCCCGTGCAGGGGCTCCACCGGATGTTGGTGTTACTGACGGCCAGGTTCTGAAACCGGATGTCCGACGACGGCGCGAACTCGGTGCGCGAGGAGATCCGCACCTCGCCACCACCGTTGATCGTCCCGGAGGCGCCCGCCAGCACGACGTTGTAGCAGTTCTCGACCAGCACCGCGTTGTTGCCGGTGTTCGCGATGTCGACCCGGTCGATGACCGCGCCGCCGCTCTCCGAGACGCAGAAGACGCCGCGGCCACCGCCGCGGGCCTTCACGGTGCCCACCCGGATGTTGGTCGGGTAGCCGCTGCCGACCCGGCCGTTACGGTTGGCCATCCGGAACGCCGCGTACCCGGTGCCGGAACCGGCGTTGTCCGCGTCGACGGTGCCGACCGTGGCGTTGACCGTCTGGTTGAGCAGCAGCCCGGACTCGCCGACATTGCGCGCGGTGACGGTGCCGATGGTGAGGCCGTCCACACCGTAGGTCTCCACGGCGTGCGAACTGGCGCCGGAGACGTACGCGCTGTCGAGCCGGATGTTCCGCGAGGGCACGGTCTTGTCGCCGTAGTTGTCGATGCGCACCCCGAGCCCACCGGACAGTCGCATGTCGATCTGCCCGAGGATCAGATTGGACACGCTGCGCATGAAGATGCCGTACAACGGCGCGCCGGTGACGTTGAGGTGCGCGACCTCGACATCATGGGTGCCGCGGGAGTAGACAGGCGCCTGGTCGCCGGAGCCCGTACCGGTCACGTTGATGGTGCCGCAGACGTCCAGCAGGGTGTAGCTGGGCAGGGAGATCCGCGAGTTGGCGCTGATCGAGCCGGAGCCGCGGACCAGGACGTTCTGCTTCGCCGTACGGCTCGGCAGGCTGTTGATCGCGGCCTGGACGGCCGCGCGCATATCGGTGCCGGTGTAGACGGTGGTGCTGCCGCGGCGGGCGGTCCAGGTGCTGCCACTGAGCGTCGCGTCCGCCTGGTAGGAAAGCGCACCGCACGCGGCGGCCGACGCGGGGGTGAGGCCGGTGACGGCGCCGGCGACGGCGCCGGTGGCGGTGAGCGTCAGCGTGGCGGCGGTCAGCAGGCCGATACGCCGGCGTGCGCTCTTCGCTCTCGGGTGTGGGGAGGTCATCACTACTCCATCGCTGTCGGTTGCTGTCGGTTGTTTTGGATGTCGCTGTCGGTCTGCTTCTGGCATCGCTGTCCGTTGCTTCGGACATCGCTGTCGGTTGCTTCCGGCTTCGCTGTCGGTGACTTCTGGCTGCGCCGTGCGGCTGAGGCGCGCCGGGATGGCCGTCGCGGCCGTGCCGTTCACCGGGTATGCCGAGAAGGGGCGATGCCGTCCGCCCGCCCGGTGTTCGGGGTGTCCAGGAAAGCGGTTTCCATTTACGGACATCTATGTGAAGGAAGTGTTAACGGTCACCTCCGAGGTGTCAAGAGGAGGCGGGCCGTGACCGGTGGCCCGAAGCGCCGTTGGACCATCGCGGAGCGGTGTTCCGCAGGGCGGCGGGGGTACGGGGTTGAGCGGGGAACAGGTTGTCGGACCCGTGGTCTACGGTCTTCACGTGCCTGAACAGCCGGTCTCCGAGCCCGCCGCCGCGTCGCCCGACGTCGTTCCGGATGCCGCCGCGCCGGATCCTGCTGTGCCGGATGCCGCTGTGCCGGATGCCGCTGTGCCGGATGGCGCTGTGCCGGATGCCGCCGTGCCGGATGCGGCTGAGTCGGATCTTGCGGTGCCCGCTGAGGTCGACTCCGGCAAGTTCACCGTCCGGCTGACCAACTTCACCGGCCCGTTCGACCTGTTGCTCCAGCTCATCGGCAAGCACAAGCTCGACGTCACCGAGATCGCCCTGCACCGGGTCACCGACGACTTCATCGCCTACATCCGCGCGATGGGCGACGACTGGGACCTCGGCGAGACCAGCGAGTTCCTGCTGGTCGCCGCCACCCTGCTCGACCTGAAGGCGGCCCGGCTGCTGCCGTCGGCAGAGGTCGAGGACGAGGACGACCTGGCCCTGCTCGAGGCCGGCGACCTGCTCTTCGCGCGACTGCTGCAATACAAGGCGTACAAAGAGGCCGCAGCCGTCATCGCGGACCTGGAGGGCGTCGGCGCCCGGCGCTGGCCACGCGCGGTCAGCCTCGAGGCGCGATACGCCGAAGCGCTCCCCGACCTGGTCCTGGGCATCGGCCCGGAGCGCCTGCTCAAGCTGGCCCTCAGGCAGTTCCTGCCCAAACCGGGCCCGCCCGAGGTGTCAATCGCACACATTCACCAGGTCCGCGTCAGCGTCCGCGAGCACGCGGCGCTGATCCGCGACCGCCTCCGCCGAGCCGGCAGCGCGACATTCGGCCTGCTCATCGCCGACTGCGAAAACACCCTCGAAGTCGTGGCCCGCTTCCTGGCGCTGCTGGAGCTATACCGCGAAGGCCTGATCGACTTCGAGCAACCGGTGTCCCTGGAAGAGATGACGATCCGCTGGATCGGCGGCGACCAGATCGAAGGCGACCTCGACATCGACGACTACGAGGGAACGCCCGCGGAGCCGGACACCGCCGCGATGGACCCGGACGACACCGACCCGGACGATCCCGACGCGACCGTTCAGGGCGGCAGCATCAGCGAGGAAGACCTGGTTGCTCTGGGCCTAACCGACCCCGACGCGACCGTTCCGGACGCCGTGGGCGGCGAGGAAGATCCGGCTGGCCTGGGTCTGGGCGGCTCGGATAGGTCCGTTTCGGGTGCTGTGGTCGGTAGGGAGGATGCGGTTGGTCTGGGTCTGGGTGGGCCTGACGCGGCCGTTTCGGGTGCTGTGGTCGGCGGGGAAGATCCGGTTGGTGTGGGTTTTGCCGACCCCGATGGGACCGTTTCGGGTGCTGTGGTCGGCGAGGAGGATCCGATCGACCTCGGTCCGGACGAGGCCGAGGAGCGGGATCCGATCGCACTGGATGCGGGCGGAGCCGGTGGCGATCGGCCCGACCTGGACCAGGCCCGGGGCGGGCTCGGCCCGGACCGGATCGACGGCGACCGACCCGGCGATGATCGTCAAGCCATTCTTGAACCAGCCGAGCCCGACCCGGCTGACCAGGACCCGTCTGCGCGGGATGAGTCCGGTCCGGCAAGGACGGGTATTCCTGAAGCCGGCCAGCACACCGCAGACCGTGTCTCGACCAACGAGGAACAACGATGACCGACGAGCGTCCCGAGTCCCTTGCCGCGCAGGCCGCTTCCTGGGTGCCGCCCTGGGAGCGGGCCCCCCGGCCGCCCGACCCGGAGTTCGCGGCCAAGGCCCGGGCCGAGGAGAGCGACAACGAGGAGTTTGCCGAGTCGAATCTCGCGGATGGCGACGAGGGGCTTGCTGAGTCGAGTCTCGCGGATGGCGGCGAGGAGTTTGCTGAGTCGAATCTTGCGGATGGCGGCGAGGAGTTTGCCGAGTCGAGCCTCGCGGATGGTGACGAAGGAATCGCCGGGACGAGCCTCGCGGATGACGGCGAGGTCGATGCCGCCGTCGAAGGGCCGGATCCGGCCGTCCGTGCCGGGGTGCCGGCCGAGCTTCCGCCGTTCCCGGAGGAGGCCGGTGGGCCGCCGACCGTCGACGCGCCCAGGGAGATGCCGGGCGAGGCGGAGCGCGAGCCGACCGACGTCGGCACCGGGCCGGAACTGCCGCAGCCGGACGCGATCGAGCAGGCCGCCGAGCATGAGATCGGCAACGCGCCCCTGGTAGACGCGCCCCTCGATGGCGACGACGCCGGGGACGTCTTCGACGCGGCCGCCGACGATGACATCGGGGAGGACGCGGAACTGGACCTGCCCTTCGCCGAGGAAGTGCCGGGACCGGAAGAGGACGAGGGGCCGACCGCCGCGCGAGCCGAGGCGTCCGCGCCGGTCACGGGGCAGGCCGGGGCTGCGCCATCCGGGGTAGCCCGGGCGAGTGAAGCCGGGTCGGAGACCGGGCCGGGCGCGGAGCCGGCCGGGATCGCATCGCCGGGAGCCGGCAAGCCGAGCCCCGAGCAGGTCGGCGGATCCAGGTCGACGTCCGCGGATTCGGGCACGCCGCCGGCCGGTGATCCGACTGCCGCCTCGTCGGCGAGCCGCACGGACAACCCGAGTCCGTCCGCCGGCGCGGACGCGGCGCCGGCCGATGCGGCCGTTACGGATGCGGCTGCGGTAGATGCGGCTGCCGTGGATGCGGCTGCGGTGGATGCGGCCGCTCGGGGGAGTGCCGATGTCGAGGCCGCGGTCGGTGCCGGGGCCGTGGCGCGGCAGCCTGTGTCACGGGCGCGGCCCAGTTCTGGGATTCCCGCTCAGGGGCGTGGCAGCAAGGGGGGCGCCGCTGCTTCTGGGGCGTTGTCGACCCGTACCGAAGAAGAAGCGCAAGCACCCGCGCCGATGGAGGATGCCGAGTTGCGGGCGGCGCTGGAAGCGATTTTGCTCGTTGTCGATGAGCCGGTCGCTGAGATGCAGCTCGCGCAGATCGTGGAGCAGCCGGCTGAGCGGGTCGGTGGCATGCTTGAGGACATCTCGGCGCGGTACACGGCGGCCGGGCACGGGTTTGACCTGCGGCGGGCCGCGGGTGGTTGGCGTCTCTATACGCGGCCGGAATATGCGGCCTATGTCGAGCGGTTTGTGCTGGATGGTCAGTCGGTGCGGCTCACTCAGGCCGCCCTGGAAACGCTCGCTGTAGTTGCCTATAAGCAGCCTGTGACGAGGTCGCGCATCTCGGCCATCCGCGGTGTGAACTGTGATGGCGTCATGCGTACGCTTAACACTCGCGGCCTCATTGAGGAATGCGGCATCGAGGGCGAGACCGGGGCATTCCTGTACCGCACCACGGCGCTGTTCCTGGAGAAGCTCGGTCTCAACTCGGTCGACCAGCTTCCGCCGCTGGCCCCGTTCCTACCCGACGACGTGGAAGAAGTGCTCGATGCCTCAGGCTGATCCGGATACCTCCGTGCGGCTGCAGAAGATTCTCGCCACCGCGGGGGTCGGATCCCGGCGTGCGTGTGAAGATCTGATCTTCCGCAGGCGCGTCACCGTGAACGGCCAGGTCGCCAAGCTCGGCGACAAGGTCGACGCCGCCACCGCCGAGATCCGCGTGGACGGCGCGCGGATCGTCACCGACACCAAGCTGGTGTACCTGGCGATGAACAAGCCCCGCGGCGTGGTCTCGAGCATGGACGACGAGAAGGGCCGCAACGAGCTCGCCGACTTCCTCGGCACGTTCGAGCAGCGCATCTTCCACGTCGGCCGGCTCGACGCCGACAGCGAGGGGCTGCTGCTGCTCACCAACGACGGCGCGCTCGCGCACAAGCTGATGCACCCGTCGTACGGGATCGCCAAGACCTACCTGGCCGAGGTCGCCGGCCCGCTGCCGCGCACCGTCGGCCGCCGGCTGCAGACCGGCGTCGAGCTGGAGGACGGCCCGGCGAAGGTCGACACGTTCAAGCTGGTCGACGCGGTCGGCAAGACCGCCCAGATCGAGATCACCCTGCACGAGGGCCGCAAGCACATCGTGCGCCGGATGATGGACGAGGTCGGGCACCCGGTGTCGCGGCTGATCCGTACGGCGGTCGGCCCGATCCGCCTGGGTGACATGCGCCCGGGCGGCTTCCGCCGGTTGTCGAACGCCGAGGTGAGCGCGCTGTTCAAGGCCGTCGGCGACTGAGCTTCGGGCGCCCGGCACAATAGGTAGTTGTTCGTGTTTCCGGTCTTGGAGGTAATGGTGGAGCAAGCAGTGCGGCCCGAACGATGCGTGGTGGCCGTCGACGGTCCCTCGGGATCGGGCAAATCCACCGTTTCCCGGCGACTCGCCACCGCGATCGACGGCATCTACCTGGACACCGGCGCGATGTACCGCGCGATCACCTGGGCCGTGCTGCAGGCCGGCGCCGACCTGCAGAACACCGAGTCGATCCTGAAGATCGCCCAGGAGACCAGCCTCACGATCGGCACCGACCCCCAGGCCCCGCACTTCCGGGCCAACGGCGAGGACGTCGACGCGGCCATCCGCGGGCCCGAGGTCACCGGCGCGGTCTCGGCCGTGGCCGCGGTGCCCGGGGTACGCCGGATGCTGGTGCGCCTCCAGCAGGAGATCATCGCCGCCGCCCCCCGCATCGTCGTGGAGGGCCGGGACATCGCCTCGGTCGTCGCCCCCGACGCCGACCTGAAGGTCTACCTGACCGCGTCCGCCGCCGCCCGCGCCCAGCGCCGCAGCGCGGAGGACGCCACCGACGTGGCGGCAACCGAGGCGGACCTGAACCGACGCGACAAGCTCGACTCGAGTCGCGCCGCCGACCCGCTGCGCCAGGCCGACGACGCCATCACGCTCGACACCACGGGCATCGGCATCGACGACGTCGTGGCGCAGCTCCTGAGCATGCTCAATAGCAAGGTGAGTTCGTGAGTGACTTTTCTTCCGAGGTCTCGGCCTTGGAATCCGCTCTCCTCCAGTCCGTCGCCGAGGAAGGCCCCGTTCCGGTGGTCGCCGTCGTCGGCCGCCCCAACGTCGGCAAGTCGACGCTGGTCAACCGCATCATCGGCCGCCGCCAGGCGGTGGTCGAGGACAAGCCCGGCGTGACCCGCGACCGCGTGCCGTACGACGCGCAGTGGAACGGTCGCCGCTTCACCGTCGTCGACACCGGCGGATGGGAACCCGACGCCCGCGACCGGGCGGCCGCCATCGCGGCCCAGGCGGAGATCGCGGTGCAGACCGCCGACGTCGTCATCTTCGTGGTCGACGCGATGGTCGGTGCCACGGACGTGGACGAGAAGGCCGTCCGGATGCTGCGCCGCAGCCACAAGCCGGTGATCCTGGTGGCCAACAAGGCCGACAACCAGAACATCGAAAACGAAACGGTGGCGCTGTGGGGACTCGGGCTGGGAGAGCCGTTCCCGCTGTCCGCGCTGCACGGCCGCAACGCCGGTGACCTGCTCGACAAGATCCTCGCGGCCATGCCGCCGGCACCGGCGATCATCGAGAACGCGCCCCGCGGCCCGCGCCGGGTCGCGCTGGTCGGTCGCCCCAACGTGGGCAAGTCCTCGCTGCTGAACAGGCTGGCCCGCGAAGAACGGGCGGTCGTAGACTCGGTGGCGGGCACGACGGTCGACCCCGTCGACAGCCTGGTGCAGATGGACGACGAGGTCTGGCAGTTCGTCGACACGGCCGGGCTGCGCAAGCGGGTCAACCAGGCATCGGGCACGGAATACTACGCGTCGCTGCGCACCGCCGGGGCCGTCGAGGCTGCCGAGGTCGGCGTCGTATTGTTGGACGCCTCAGAAGTCATCAGCGAGCAGGACCAGCGGGTGCTGACGCAGGTGGTCGAGGCCGGGCGGGCGCTGGTGATCGCCTTCAACAAGTGGGACCTGGTCGACGCCGACCGGCGGATCTTCCTGGACAAGGAGATCGACCGCGAACTCAAGCGGATCCCATGGTCCATCAAGGTGAACATCTCGGCAAAAACGGGACGAGCCGTCGACAAGCTGGCGCCGGCGCTCCGCAAGGCGCTGGACAGCTGGGAGAAGCGCATCCCGACAGGGACGCTGAACCAATGGCTGACGGCGCTGACACAGGCCACGCCACACCCGGTGCGAGGCGGCCGCGCGCCCCGAATCATGTTCGCGACGCAGGCCGGGGTGGCGCCGCCGAGGTTCGTGCTGTTCACGACGGCACCGCTGGATGCCGGGTATCAGCGGTTCATCGAGCGGAAGCTCCGTGAGGAGTTCGGCTTCGAGGGAAGCCCGATCGAAGTGTCGGTCAAGCCACGGAAGAAGCTGGGCCCTGGTGGGCGGGGCAAGGCGCACGGCTGAGGTTGTCGGTCCTGGCCCTGGCATGCCGGTGTGAAGTCGGTTGAGGGGCTGGGGTAGGCTTGGGTTGTTGCCGCGCACTGGGGTTCCGGGGCGTGGCATCGGGCTGTAGCGCAGCTTGGTAGCGCACTTGACTGGGGGTCAAGGGGTCGCAGGTTCAAATCCTGTCAGCCCGACAGTTAGAGGGTTTTCGCAGGTCAGTGACTTGCGGGAGCCCTCTTATTGTTTATAATCATCGATTCGTCAGTGCCTTGGATCCCTTGACTTAGTCGGTCCACAGTGGCGCTGCGGTGCTTATTTTCGCAGTTCAGGGCCGTTCCGCAAGCGTTCTGGTTGACTCCTTGACTCGGTCGCTGTCTTCTTCCCCGCCCGATGTTTCCGCAGGTCAGACGGTGTACGTCGATCGGGCGAAGGTGTCTTGCGTTGAGCACGCCGCACAGCGACCCTTTGACTCGGGAGGCTGAACCCGCTTCTCAGCGACTCCTTGACTCGGGAGGTGGACGTTGAGCGTCGTGACGCTTTTGACTGGTATGAAGAATGCTGGCTGGGCCGGGCTGTTGCGGGACTGGGACCGGTCTTTGCGGGCGGGGAATCATCCGGAGACGACCCGCTACAACTATTTGCTCGCTGCCGTGCAGTTGGCGGGTTATCTCGTTGCCGAGGATCCGGACTCCGGTGGCGCGCGTGATCCGGGCTTGGTGACCAGGCGGCAGGTGGTGGCTTTTCAGGCCTGGATGGTGGAGTCGCGGTCGGCGGGAACGGCCTTGAACAAGTACAAGGCGTTGTTGCGCTTCTTTGGCTGGCTTGTGGAGGAGGGCGAGGTCGCGTGCTCTCCGATGGTCGGGGTGCCGATGCCGAGGGTGGGGCAGAAGCTCGTGCCGATTATGACTGGGGACGAGACGCGGCGGCTTCTCGCGGAGTGCCAGGGCAAAGAGTTCGCGCAGGTGCGTGACCAGGCGTTGATCAGGATGTATTGCAGCACCGGGGCACGCTTGTCGGAGATCGGTGGTCTGCTCGTAGCTGACGTCGATCTGGATACCGAGTCCGTGTTGCTGCACGGTAAGGGTGCGAAGGATCGACGGGTTCGGTTCGGGCCGAATACGGCTCGCGCGCTGAGCCGATACTTGCGGCTCCGTGGCCGGCGCGAGGGTGCCGCGGAAATGCCGCAGCTGTGGGTATCCGTGCGTGGGATGAGTCCGTTGCGGCCGGCCGGTATCAAGGTTCGCCTCAAGCGGTTGGGGCAGGCTGCTGGGGTGGAGCATGTGTATGCCCATCGTTGGCGGCACAGCTTCGCGCATGAGTGGAAGCTGCTCGGCGGCAACGAGGGTGATTTGATGTTGCTGATGGGGTGGTCGTCGGATGAGATGCCGCGCCGGTACGGGCTGAGCGCAGCGGCGGAGCGGGCGCAGGAGCTTCAACTGCGCTTCGGCATCGGTGAGCGTTTCTGACGGGCGCTGCCAGCGGGGCCTGTCG
>NZ_QHHV01000280.1:0-29836 GCF_003947245.1 Actinoplanes sp. ATCC 53533
CGGCGAAGAGGCGGGCGAGCCAGTAGGCGCTGGACCGGTCCGCGTTCGTGGCTGGTTACCGGTGTTCGGCCGGCGTTGGTGCCGGTAGGCGTTGCAGCGCGGCTTCGGTGGGTCCTCGGCGGAACGGGGCGAGCGCGTCAGAGAGCAGCGATTGACGCGGGTGCTCGTTCTTGCCGGGCGAGTGCCCGAACCATGCTCAACGGGCCGGGCCGACCACCGCAGGGATGTGTTCGTCATCCGCGGCGGATTCGAGGAGTGCTGAGGTCTCGGTTGTCGATCAGGATGTCGGCGCGTTGACGTGGTGCGCAGGCGTTGAAGTAGATGCGTTGGGCCTCGACGTAACGTCGCATGCTGGGATGCCCGGGATCGGGGTTCGTGCCGTCCCGGCTCGCCATTCGGTTCGCGGTCACGCTGAACGGGACATCCAGGAACACGGACAGGTCCCAGGCATCGACGATCTCGTCGCGGTGCAGGAAGAGCCCGTCAACGATCAGGACAGTCCCGGGGAGCGCGGTGCTCGGTTCGGGGTCGAGCATGGTGTCGGTGGCGAGGTCGTGTGCGGCTGCCCGATATCGCCGGGAGCCGCCCGGTGCGAATGGCTCAAGGACGTCGCTGTGGAAACGCCGGTAGTTGAACGAGTCCTGCCAGAAGCCCTCCGGGGACTCGCGCCCGCGCTGGTAGCGCACTGCCCGCACGTTGTGGAAGTCGTCGAGCGAGACGCGCACGACCGGATGGTCGAGAGCGCGCGTGGCGGCGGCGAGCTCGTCGGCGAAGGTGCTCTTGCCGGATCCGTCCGGTCCGTCGACGGCGACCCGCGTGCACGCGCGGCCGTCGGAAACAGGGATCTGGCGTGCGACACGGCTGATGACGTCGCGTCGCTGTGCGGAGTCAATCACCGCGCAAGTCTGCCAAACCCAGCCGGTGCCGGGCGAAGCCTGAGCCGCTCCGCCGGAGATGACCTCGGCCCCCGCGCCCGGTTCCTGCAGCTGCGGGACCGTGCCTCCAGACGCGCCCGGCCCTCACGAGCCTCCTCATCGGCCGGGTCTGTGACGATATCGCCGAGTGGCGACGTGGGCGTCGACCGCCGACGGCTTCGAGCACCGCACGGCGAGCTGGGGGTCCGCCGTCCGGTGAGCCTTTCAGTGGTTGCGGACAACCCGGCCTACCTCGCGCAGCGCTCGGAAAGTTCGCGCCTTGACCGCCGGTGCATACTGCATACAGAATGCCATGATGGAAGATGAGCCGTTCTCGTCCCCTCCTGGCCTCCGTCTCGACGCCAACCTCTCCACCCTGTTCACCGAGCTGCCGCTGCTGCGGCGCCCGGCCGCGGCCGCGGCGGCGGGCTTCGACGCGATCGAGTTCTGGTGGCCTTTCGACGTCGCCGCGCCCGCGGATGCCGACGTCGATCGGTTCGTCACCGCCGTCCGCGACGCGGGTGTGCGGCTGGTCGCGCTGAACTTCTTCGGCGGCGACCTTCCCGGCGGCGACCGCGGCCTCGTCTCCTGGCCGGCCCGCACCGCCGAGTTCCTCGACAGTGTCGCGGTCGCGGTCGGCATCGGCGCGCAGCTCGGCTGCCGGTCGTTCAACGCCCTCTACGGAAACCGGATCGCCGGGATCGACCCCGGCGAGCAGGACGACATCGCGATCGAGACGCTGGCGTTCGCCGCGCACGCCGCGGCCCGGATCGACGCCGACGTGCTCCTCGAGCCGCTCAGCGGCGCGGCCCGGTATCCGCTGCGCAAGGCCGCCGACGCGATCGCGGTCATCGACCGCCTCCCCCGCCGGGACAACGTCCGGCTGCTCGCGGACCTCTATCACCTCGCGGTCAACGGCGACCATCTCGGCGCGGTCGTGGGCGGGCTGACCGACCGGATCGGCCACGTCCAGATCGCGGACGCCCCCGGCCGGCACGAGCCCGGCACCGGGTCGCTGCCCCTCGCCCGCCACCTGAACGACCTGTACGCCAACGGCTACCGCGGTTTCGTGGGCCTGGAATACCTGCCGACCGGCACCACCCTGGACAGTCTCCGCACGATCGGCGAGACCACCGCGGGAGGCCGGGCGTGACCACCGTCGGGTTCGTCGGCCTCGGCATCATGGGCGCGCCGATGGCCAGCCATCTCCTCGCCGCCGGGCACCGCGTCGTCGGCTTCGACGTGCACCGTCCCGCGGTGGATCGGCTCGCCGCGACCGGGCTGGTCCCGGCGGACCGGGTCGCCGACGCGGCCCGGTCCGCCGACATCGTGATCACCATGCTGCCCGATCACCCACAGGTGGAGCAGGTCGCCTTCGGCGCCGACGGCATCCTGGCCACGGCCCGGCCCGGCACCCTGTTCATCGACATGAGCACGATCCGGCCGGAAACCTCGGTCGCGGTGGCGCGAGCCGCCGCGGACCAGGGCATCCAGGTGCTGGACGCCCCGGTCTCCGGCGGCGAGGTGGGCGCCAAGCAGGCCACTCTGTCGATCATGGTCGGTGGCGGCGAGCCGGACGTCGCGGCGGCGCGCCCGCTGTTCGAGCTCCTCGGCCGGACGGTCGTGCACGTCGGCGGCCACGGCGCCGGCCAGGTGGTCAAGGCCGCCAACCAGCTCGTGGTCGCGGGCATCCTCGCCCTCGTGAGCGAGGCGATCGTGCTGCTGGAGGGCTCCGGGGTGGACGCGAAGGCCGGGCTCGACGTGCTCGCCGGCGGGCTCGCGGCCAACCGGGTTCTCGAGCTCAAGCGCGAGTCGATGGTCGCCCGGGAGTTCCGGCCGGGCTTCCGGATCGACCTGCACCACAAGGACATGGGCATCGTGCTCGCGGCGGGGCGCCAGGCCGGCGTCGCGCTGCCGGTCGCCGGCCTGGTCGCCCAGCTCGTCGCGGCGGGCCGCGCGATGGGCCACGGCGGGCTGGACCACTCCGCCCTGCTGACAGTCGTGGAGCAGCTCTCGGGTCGCGCCACCTAGCAGAAAGGCCGCATCATGCCCCAGATCCCCGTCATGCGGGCCGTCATCGACGTGCTGCGCTCCGAGGGCGTCGACACGGTCTTCGGCTGTCCCGGCGCCGCGATCCTGCCGTTCTACCAGGCGATGGAAGCCGACGGCGGCATCGAGCACCTCATCGTGCGCCACGAGGAGGGCGCCACCCACATGGCCGACGGCTGGTCGCGTACCACCGGCAAGGTCGGGGTGGCCGTCGGCACGTCGGGCCCGGCCGGCACCAACATGATCACCGGTCTCTACACCGCGCAGGCGGACTCGGTGCCGATCCTCTGCATCACCGGCCAGGCCGTCTCCACCAAGCTGCACCAGGAGGCGTTCCAGGCCGTCGACATCGTCGAGATCGCCAAGCCGGTCACCAAATGGGCGGTCCAGGTCAGGCAGGCCGCGCAGGCACCCTGGATCTTCCGCCGGGCGTTCCAGGTCGCCCGCGAGGGCCGGCCCGGGCCGGTTCTCATCGACCTGCCGCTGGACGTGCAGAAGGAGCTGATCGAATGGGACTCCAGCATCGACGTCCCGCTGCCCGTCACGGCCGTACACCCGCATCCGCCCCGCGTCGAGCGGGCCCTGGAGATGCTGCTGGCGGCCGAGCGGCCGCTGATCCTGGCCGGCGGCGGGGTGATCCTCTCCGGCGCGGCCGGCGAGCTGCGCGAGCTCGCCGAACACCTGCGGATCCCGGTCCAGGTGACGCTGATGGGCAAGGGCGCGCTCGACGACGACCACCCGCTGAACGCCGGAATGACCGGCATCCAGACCTCGCAACGCTACGGCAACGCCGCGTTCCTGGAGTCCGACCTGGTGCTCGCGGTGGGCGCCCGGTTCGGCGACCGGCACACCGGCACCCTCGACACCTATCGCGGCGCGCGCACGTTCATCCACGTGGACGTCGAGCCGACCCAGCTCGGCAAGGTGTTCCCGCCCGATCTCGGCGTGGTCTCCGACGCCAGGCTGTTCCTGCGGGCGGCCCTCGAGTCGGCCCGGCGGCGTGCGGCCGCGCCACGCTCCGCGGCCTGGCCGGAACGCGTGCGCGAGCTGCGGGCGACGCTGACCCGGCGCGAGGACTTCGACAGCGTGCCCATCAAGGCGCCGCGGGTCTACAAGGAGATCAACGAGATCTTCGGCCCGGAGACCTACTTCGTCACCGCGATCGGCCTCTACCAGATCTGGGGCGGCCAGCATCAGAAGGTGCACGAGCCCCGGCACTACCAGGTCTGCGGCCAGGCCGGCCCGCTCGGCTGGGAGATCCCGGCGGCCATCGGGGTGAAGAAGGCCGTACCGCGGGCGGAGGTCGTGGGCATCGTCGGCGACTACTCGTTCCAGTTCCTCGTCGAGGAACTGGCCGTCGCGGCCCAGTACGACATCCCGTTCGTGCTGATCATGCTAAACAACGAATACCTGGGGCTGATCCGGCAGGCCGAGCTCGGGTACGGCATGAACTACGAGGTCGACATCCACTACGACACCGTCGGCACGGACAACGTCAAAATCATGGAAGCGTACGGGTGCGCGGGGCGCCGGGTGACGCAGCCCGGCGAGATCCGCGACGCGATCGAATGGGCCCGCAAGGAAGCGGTGGACAGCAGCCGCCCGGTGCTCGTCGAGGTCATGATCGAACGCGAGGCGAACACCCCGCACGGTGTTTCCATCGACGCCGTCCGGGAATTCGAGCCCGGCTGACCGGGACAGCCGCACCCCCCGCATGGGTCGACTGTCGTCGTTCCGGCGTGGCGGCTCGGGGGGCAGTCGATGGCCGAGACAGACGACGCCGCGCGCAGGGGCCGCCGCGAGAACACACTGGACTCGAAGGAGGGAGAACCGAGCGCGGGGCATGATCGTGCCGGGCCTGGTCGGCGGGTCCTCGACGAGGATGCGCCGACGCCTGCCGCGGTGCCGAGACGCCGCGGTCAGCGGCAGGAAACCTTGATGTCAGGTGATATTTTGTGAGCAGGTCGGTTGCGCATCGGCCGCCGGATTGTCAGCCTTTCCGCCCGTCCTGGGAGAGATGCGATGACGAGCAACGACACGCCCCCGGGCGCCGCAGGTCTCGGGATCTGGGCGAATCTCGGGATCTGGATCGCCTTCGGCGCTGCGTTCGGCGTCCTCGTCGACAGCGTTTTTGGCACCGCCGGTCTCGGTATCGCGCTAGGTCCGGCCCTGGGTGTCGCCGCCTGGGCCGTCTTCATCGCGCCGCGAAGGAATGCCCGCGGCGAATCCTGAGCGTCGCGCCCGAGTATGGCTACGGGGTCGTAGACGCCACCCGGGGAGTCCAGGAAGCAACGCGACGGCGCTGGCGATGGTGGCCGCGTGCGTTCTCAGCAGCCGGGTCGGGTGACGCGGCCGCGGGCGACAACCACGCGGGTGGCGTGCACGGCGGCGACGTCGGTGGTCGGGTCGCCGTCGACGAGCAGCAGGTCGGCCTGCAGCCCGGCGCGGAGCCGGCCGGTGCGGTCGGCCAGCCCGCATGCCCGGGCGGCGTGGCTGGTGGCCGAGGCGAGCGCGGTCGCCGCAGGCACCCCGGCGGTGACGAGTTCGACGACGGCGGTGGGGAGCAGGCCGTGCCGCTTGACCGGGTTGATACCGGAGTCGACGCCGCTGACGAACGACACGCCGGCCGCGTGCAGCTCGCCGACCTGCGCGAGGCGCTGGTCGAGAGTGACGCCGACCCGTTCGGCCATGGCCATCAGGGCCGGGGGCAGCGTGGCGAGGGCGGCCAGGTCGTGGCCCAGGGTGGGGCAGACCGCGATGCCGGCCGCGGCGATCGCGGCCGCGAGCCTCGGCGGCGTGCGCACGCCGTGCTCGGTGAGGAAGCTGCAGTGCTCGATGCCGTCCACCCCGGCGGCCACGCACTGCTCGACCGCGGCGAGGGCATGAGCGTGCGCCGTGACCGGCAGGCCCAGCCGGTGTGCCTCGTCGACCACAGCCCGCAGCTCGTCGAGGCTGAACTGGCAGGCAGTGATGTCGGTGCCCGGGGTCATGACCCCACCACTGGTCATGATCTTCACCAGGTCGGCGCCCCGCTCGGCCCGCTCCCGGACCGCCCGGCGCAGCCCGTCGATCCCGGACGCCTCGCCACCCATCGCGGCGCAATGCCCGCCCGGGCTGGTGATCGGCGGTCCGGCGGCGACGACGGTCGGGCCATCGGGCCGGTTGCGGTGCCGGTCCACCACGGCCCACCGGTCGTCACCGAGATCCCGTACGGCGGTGACACCGGCCGCGACCTGCGCGGCGAGCGCGGCCTCGACGGTGTGGTCGATCTCGTGCGGACTCAGGCCGGGCAGCCGGTCAAGGGCGTCGGGCCCGTCGTTGCCGCACAGGTGGCTGTG
Organism: Actinoplanes sp. ATCC 53533; assembly: GCF_003947245.1. Lineage (NCBI taxonomy): Bacteria > Bacillati > Actinomycetota > Actinomycetes > Micromonosporales > Micromonosporaceae > Actinoplanes > Actinoplanes sp. ATCC 53533. The sequence continues at coordinate 6,302 of NZ_QHHV01000280.1, forward strand.
CGTGTCGATGAGCCCGGGCAGCAGAGTGGTGCCGGGCAGGTAGGTCACCGGGCAGCCGTCCGGGACCGCCGCCGAGGCGGGCTCCAGGCCGATGATCACGCCTTCCCGGACGAGCACCAGCGCGCCGCCGGTCAGCACCCGCTCACCGTCGAACGCGATGTCCGCGCGATACGCTTCCATCCCCGCACGGTACTACGCTTGCAGTCCTTGACACTACTATCGTAGTGTCCGGGTATGGCGAACCGGCGCGAACAGCTGCTCGACGCCGCGATCACCGTCCTCGGCGAGCGCGGCATCCACTCGCTGACCCACCGCGCCGTCGACACCCGGGCCGGCGTGCCGGCCGGCTCCGCCTCCAACCACTTCCGCACCCGCGACGCGCTGCTCGACGCGGTGGTGCAGCGCTTCTCCGCCCGCGAGCGGGCACTGTGGGAAGACCTCGCCATGCGGATGTACCCGACCACCCCGCGCGAGCTCGCCCAGGTGCTCGCCGCCGCCGCCAAGACCGCGACCGGGCCGCAGCGCACGCTGACCCTGGCCCGCTACGCGATCCTCGTCGAGGCCGGCATCCACCCGGCCATGCGTGCCCAACTGCTGTCCACCGGCGGCGAGGTGAACACCTGGTTCATGACCTGGCTGCGCGTCGCCGGCTCCAGCGACCCCGAGCGCGACGCGCCGATCATCATGAACCACTACACCGGCCTGGTCCTGCACGACCTGGCCATCCCCGACCCCGCGTTCGACCCGACCGACCAGATCACCACGCTGGTCACCACCGTGATCCGCCCACAGCCCGCGGAGGCGCCATCATGAATGAGGATCAGATCTGGCAGGCCATCGACACGCAACGCGCCCGCCTGTGTGACCTGCTCGCGGAGCTCGACGACGACCAGTGGCGACAGCCCTCGCTCTGCCCCGGCTGGACCGTCCGCGATGTCGCCGCCCACCTGACTCTCCAACAACTCGGCCCCGGCGCCGTGCTCGCCCAGATGTTCCACTGGCGCGGCAGCACCGACCGCACGACCGCGCACGTCGCCCGGCGGCGCGCCGCCGCTCTGACCACCGAACAGCTCATCGCCGAGATCCGGGCCACCATCGGCTCCCGGCGACACATCGTCGTCGTCACCCGCCTGGAGACCCTCTGCGACATCCTCGTGCACAGCCAGGACATCGCCATCCCGCTGGGCCGCCACCTCGACCTGCCCGCCGACGCCGCCGCCGTCGCGGCCAGCCGGACGCTGTCGATGCGCTGGCCGCCGCCGCTGCCGTCGGTGAGGAAGATGGCCGGGTTCCGGCTCACCGCCACCGACATCTCCTGGTCGGCCGGCGACGGCCCTACCGTACGCGGCCCGATGGCCGCTCTGCTGCTGGTGTGTTGCGGCCGCACGGCCGCCCTGCCCCAGCTCTCCGGTGACGGCATCGCCGAGCTCACCGCCCGCCTCGCCCCGCAGACCGCCGGCCACCAGTAACCGGGGAGTCGCCGCGACCGACACCGTCCTCATCGGTCAGCCCTCGCGGCCGCACCGGCCTCCCTGCCGACGGATGATCCGAAGATCGGGCGTCTCAGGCGTACGGGTCGGTGATGTCGCGCAGGTCGGTGAGGATCTCGCGGAGCCGGGCGATCCGGTCCGCGCCGAGATGGGTGGTCCATTCGGCTTCCACCTCGGCGACGATCGCGGCGGCCAGGGGCACGGCGCGGGCGCCGCGCGGGGCGATCCGGACGAGCCGGGCCCGGGCGTCGGTCGGATCCGGCACCCGCTCGACGTAGCCGGCCTTGGCGAGTTGATCGACCAGGAAGCCGGCGGACTGCTTGGTGATCTGGGCCTGCTCGGCCAGGTCGGTGAGCCGGCTGCCGCCGGGTGCGATGCGCTGGAAGACCCGGGCCTGCGCCGGAGTGAAGTCGTCGAAGCCGGCCGCAGCCAGGGCGGCGAAGACGCGGGCCTCCATCGACCGGTAGGGCAGAAGCAGGAGCAGGCCGAGATTCAGCGGTTCGGGGGCCACCGGAACCCTTCCATATAGTCAGCGTCTCTGACTAAAATTGGTCAGAGAGACTGACCATAACAGGAGGGCGGCATCGGCATGGACGAGGAGACCAGTTGGACGGTCATCGCCGAGCAGCGGCTGGCGCTCGCCGACCTGCTCGACGGCCTGACCGCCGACGAGTGGGACCACCCGTCGCTGTGCACCGACTGGCGCGTCCGGGACGTGGCCGCCCACGTGGCCATGGCACCGCGACCGCCGGGGCCAGCCGCCATGCTCGGCGCGGCGGTCCGGGCCCGGGGCAGCTTCGACCGGCTCAACCACGACCTGGCCGTGCGGCACGCGGCCCGCCCGGCCGACGAGATCGTCGCGCAGTTGCGCCGGCATGCCGCGTCGCGGCGCCTGCCGGCGGTGACGAACTACCGCAACATCGTCCCGGACGTGCTGGTGCACCTCCAGGACATCGCCGTCCCGCTCGGCCGCGACCTGCCGATGCCGATCGCCGCCGCCCGCGCCGCGGCGGACCGGGTGTGGGAGATGGGCTGGCCGTTCCGGGCCCGGCGCCGGCTGCGCGGTGCGCGGCTGACCGCGACTGACACCGACTGGTCGGTGGGCGCCGGCAAGCAGGTGTCCGGCCCGATCGCGGCCCTGCTGCTCCTGCTCACCGGCCGCACGGCGACCGCCCGCCCGCACCTGACCGGACCGCTGTGACGGCCGCCCGCCGCCACGCCAGGTCAACAGCCCCTCAAGCAGCAGGAGTTCGCTCGGCGACTCCGAAACTGCGACGCCCGGCCGACTCCCCCGTCGAGGTTCTGGACGGCCCCGGGCGGGTGTGCTCCGATGGAGCGATGCGGTTCGACGTCGACACGAAGGCCTCACCCGAGCAGGTGCGCCGGGCCTTCACGGACTTCAGCGAACGCCGGGCGCGGATCTGGAGCCGCACCCTCGATCCGAAGAAGTACGAGTTGCGCGAGCAGGGCGACACCTGGGCAGTCGCGCGGGAGAGCACGCCCGGCTCACCGTTCTGGGTCGTCGCCCGCTACGACTGGTCGGACCCCGCGGTCATCCGCTGGACGGTCGTGGAAAGCAGCTACGGGGGCGGCGGCGACGGATTCGTCCGGATCACGCCCGGGGACGGCGGAGGCAGCCGGCTCCACGTCGAGTGGACCAGCACCCACGCGCGCGCACTCCAGAGACCCCTGCTGTTCCTGCTTCATCTCGGCCCCATGGGCTGGCTGGTGTCCCGCATGTATGCCACCACCCTGGACCGATACGCCCAACAGGATCGGCACTGAACCGCACCCAGGGATCCAGAACGCTCCACCAGCGGCGCCGGCCACCCCGGCCTAGACGCGCATCATACTGTATGCAATGTACAGTAGCCGACGCACTGGACAGCCGGCCGCCCGATCCGCGACTATATGGATGTCGCATACGGTATGCAGTGTTCAGGATTCCCTTCCGTACCGAGGAGTGGGTAAGCATGGTTCAGATCGCCACCGAGTCCGCCGTGGACCCGATCCTGCGTCAGCCCAGCCAGGACCCCGAGCGAGTCTCCGGCGGCCACCTCGTCGCCAAGGCGCTCAAGGCGGAGGGTGTCGACGTCATCTTCACGCTCTGCGGCGGCCACATCATCGACATCTACGACGGCTGCGTCGACGAGGGCATCGCGGTCGTGGACGTCCGGCATGAGCAGGTCGCCGCCCACGCCGCCGACGGCTACGCGCGCGTCACGGGCAAGCCGGGCGTCGCCGTGGTGACCGCCGGGCCCGGCACCACCGACGCGGTCACCGGCGTCGCCAACGCGTTCCGCGCCGAGAGCCCGATGCTGCTGATCGGCGGCCAGGGCGCGCTCAGCCAGCACAAGATGGGCTCGCTGCAGGACCTGCCGCACGTCGACATGATGGCGCCGATCACCAAGTTCGCCGCCACCGTGCCGCACACCACGCGGGCCGCCGACATGGTGTCGATGGCCTTCCGCGAGTGCTACGCGGGCGCGCCCGGGCCGTCCTTCCTGGAGATCCCGCGCGACGTCCTCGACAACGAGGTGGCCCTGGCCGACTGCACCATCCCCGCGCCCGGGCGCTATCGCGCGTCGACCCGCAGCGCCGGCGATCCGGCCGCCGTCGAGCGGCTCGCCGACCTGGTGGTCAAGGCGAGAAAGCCGGCCATCCTGCTCGGCAGCCAGGTCTGGACCGGCCGCGGCACGGCCGCGGCCGTCGACATGGTCCGGACCCTGAACATCCCGACGTTCATGAACGGCTCGGCGCGCGGCAGCCTCCCGCCCGGCGACCCGCATCACTTCCACCTGTCCCGGCGGTACGCGTTCGACAACGCCGATCTGATCATCATCGTCGGCACACCGTTCGACTTCCGGATGGGCTACGGGCGCCGGCTGCCGCAGCAGGCGACGGTGGTCCAGATCGACATGGACTACCGCACGGTCGGCCGGAACCGCGACATCGACCTCGGCATCGTCGGCGACCCGGGCGCGGTGCTCGCCGCCGTCACCCAGGCCGGCACGGGCCGGATCAGCAACGGCTCGGCCGACCGCCGGGCCTGGTTCGCCGAGCTGCGGGCCCAGGAGGACGCCGCGTACACCAAGCGGCTGCCCCGCCAGCTCTCGGACGCGAGCCCGATCCACCCGCTGCGGCTGGCGCACGAGATCAACGAGTTCCTCACCGAGGATTCGATCTACATCGGCGACGGCGGCGACATCGTCACCTTCTCCGGCGGCGTGGTCCAGCCGAAGTCACCCGGCCACTGGATGGATCCGGGCCCGCTGGGCACCCTCGGCGTCGGCATCCCGTTCGCCATGGCCGCGAAGTACGCCCGCCCGGAGGCCGAGGTGGTCTGCCTCTTCGGCGACGGCGCCTTCAGCCTCACCGGCTGGGACTTCGAGACGATGGTGCGCTTCAACCTGCCGTTCGTGGGCGTGGTCGGCAACAACTCGTCGATGAACCAGATCCGCTACGGCCAGCTGCGCAAGTACGGCGAGGCCCGCCAGCGCGTCGGCAACACCCTGGGCGACGTGCCGTACGACCAGTTCGCCAGGATGCTGGGCGGCCACGGCGAGGAGGTCCGCGACGCGGCGGACATCGCACCGGCCCTGCGGCGGGCCCGCGAGTCCGGCAAGCCGTCCCTGATCAACGTCTGGGTCGACCCGGACGCCTACGCCCCGGGCACGATGAACCAGACGATGTACAAATAGGGCAGCGCCCCGAGGCCGCCGTCAGGACTTGCCGGCGGCGGCCGCGGCCTGCTGGTAGATCTTGCGGGTGCGTTCGGTGTGCCGGCGCATCAGGTCGCCGGCGCGTTTGCCGTTGCCGCCGGCGATGACCTCGATCAGCTCGCGGTGCTCGTCCCAGGCCTCCTTGCCGCGGGCCCGCGCGATGGGCCGGTAATACCAGCGCACGCGGCGGTCGACCAGGGCGATCAGCTCCGCGATGATCTTGTTGGCGGACATGACGAGGATGTGGGCGTGCAGCGCGCTGTTGGCCGCGACCATGCCGATCTCATCGTCCGCGGCGAGCGCGGCCTCGCCGGTGGCCTGCAGCTTCCAGAGCTGCTCGATCGTCTCGGGGGTCGCGTTGACCGCCGCGAGCCGGGCCGACTCGGCCTCCAGCAGGGTGCGGGCGGCCAGGAGCTGGTCGGCCTCCGCCGCGGTGGGCGTGTGCACGAACGCGCCGAGCCCGGGCCGCAGGTCCACCCAGCCCTCGCTGTGCAGCCGCTGCAGGGCCTCGCGGACCGGCTGCCGGCTGACTCCCAGCTGCGCGGCCAGCTCCTGCTCCACGAGGTGCTCGCCGGGCTGCAGCTCACCGTTGATGATCATGTCGGAGATCACGTCGGTGACGGCCTGGCGCAACGGTACGGGCCGCTCCAGGGGCTGCCGTGCCGGCCGCGCCGCCTGACCACGCTTGGCAGCCGCGGCTGCGGGACCCGTCTCGCTCATCTGTCCTCCGGCCGCACAGGAAAGTCGCCTATCTGGTCTTCAGCATACAGTCGCCGAGATGCACAGACGTTGCGGCCGCGGCGCGCCCCGGTGGGTCAGCGGAGCAGGCTCGCGGCGGCGCTCACCAGCGGATCGAGCGGCTCGGCGGGGTCGTCGGCGAGGGCGCGCAGGGCGGCCCGCATCCTCGGATCCCAGAACTTCTGGACGTGCGCGGCGATCGCCTCGGCGGCCTCGCCGGCGGGCCGGTGCCGGAACTGCCGGGCGATGTCGTGGATCAGGCGCAGTTCCGCCGTCACGGTGCGGTCACCCGGCTCAGCCCGACCTGCACCGCGGTCACCTTGTACTCCGGGCAGTTGGTCGCCCAGTCCGAGTGCTCGGTGGTGACGACGTTGGCGCCGGTCACCGGGTGGTGGAAGGTCGTGTAGACCACGCCGACGGGCATCCGGTCGGCGATCTTCGCGCGCAGCGTGGTCTCGCCGACCCGGCTGGTCAGGGTGACCAGGTCGCCGTCGCGGATGCCACGGTCCTCGGCGTCGTGCGGATGCACCTCGAGCAGGTCCTCGGGATGCCAGGCCACGTTGCCGGTACGCCGGGTCTGCGCCCCGACGTTGTACTGGCTCAGGATCCGCCCGGTGGTCAGCACCAGCGGGAACCGCCGGGTGGTGCGCTCCTCGGTGGGCACGTACGCGGTGATCATGAACTTGCCCCTGCCCCGGGTGAACTCGTCGACGTGCATGACGGGGGTGCCCTCGGGCGCGGCGGCGTCGCACGGCCACTGGACGCTGCCGAGCTTGTCCAGCGTCTCGAAGGACACCCCGGCGAAGGTGGGGGTGACCGAGGCGATCTCGTCCATGATCTCGCTCGGGTGCCGGTAGCTCATCGGATAGCCCATGGCCGTGGCGATCTCGCAGATGATCTGCCACTCGTGCTTGCCCGTCGGAGGAGTCATCACCGACCGGACCCGGTTGATCCGGCGTTCGGCGTTGGTGAAGGTGCCGTCCTTCTCCAGGAACGAGGCGCCCGGCAGGAAGACGTGCGCGAACTTCGCGGTCTCGTTCAGGAAGAGGTCCTGCACGACGACGAGTTCCATCGCGGCCAGGGCGGCGGAGACGTGCCTGAGGTTGGGGTCGGACTGGGCGATGTCCTCGCCGTGCACGAACAGGCCGCGGAAGCTGCCGTCGATGGCCGCGTCGAACATGTTGGGGATCCGCAGCCCCGGCTCGCCGAGCAGCGTTCCGCCCCACAGCTTTTCGAAGACCCCGCGGACCGCGTCGTCCGAGACGTGCCGGTAGCCGGGCAGTTCGTGCGGGAACGAGCCCATGTCGCACGAGCCCTGCACGTTGTTCTGCCCGCGCAGCGGGTTGACGCCGACCCCCTCGCGGCCGATGTTGCCGCAGGCCATGGCGAGGTTCGCCATACCCATCACCATGGTCGAGCCCTGGCTGTGCTCGGTGACCCCGAGCCCGTAGTAGATGGCGCCGTTGCGCGCGCCGGCGTAGAGGCGGGCGGCGGCCCGCAGGTCGGCGGCCGGTACGCCGGTGATCGACTCGACGGCCTCGGGGCTGTGCTCGGGCGCGGCGATGAACGCGGCCCACTCGTCGAAGCCCTCGCACCGCTCCCGGACGAAGGACAGGGCGACCAGGCCCTCGGTGACCGCCACGTGCGCCATCGCGTTGACCACGGCGACGTTGCTGCCGGGCCGCAGTTGCAGGTGGTGCTCGGCCTCGATGTGCGGCGAGCGGACCAGGTCGATGCGGCGCGGGTCCACCACGACGAGCCGGGCGCCCTCGCGCAGCCGGCGCTTCATCCGGGAGGCGAAGACCGGGTGCCCGTCGGTCGGGTTGGCCCCGATCACGACGATGACGTCGGCCTCCGCCACCGACCTGAAGTCCTGGGTGCCGGCGGACTCGCCGAAGGTCTGCTTGAGCCCGTAGCCGGTCGGCGAGTGGCAGACCCGCGCGCAGGTGTCGATGTTGTTGTTGCCGAAGGCGGCGCGGACCATCTTCTGGACCGTGTAGACCTCCTCGTTGGTGCACCGCGAGGAGGAGATCGCGCCGATCGCCGCCGGGCCGTACCGGTTCTGGATGGTCCGCATCCCGCGGGCGACCGTACCGATCGCCTCGTCCCACTCCACCTCGCGCCACTCGTCGGTGATCCGCTCCCGGACCATCGGCTTGAGGATCCGGTCGGGGTGCGAGGCGTAGCCGAAGGCGAAGCGGCCCTTGACGCAGGAGTGGCCCTCGTTGGCGCCGCCGTCCTTGTGCGGCACCATCCGCACCAGTTCGGTGCCGCGCAGCTCCGCCTTGAAGGAGCAGCCCACGCCGCAGTAGGCGCAGGTCGTGACGACCGAGCGGGTCGGCATGCCGAGGTCGACGACCGAGCGCTCCTGCAGGGTCGAGGTCGGGCACGCCTGCACGCAGGCGCCGCAGGAGACGCACTCGGACTCCATGAACGAACCGCCGGCCCCGGCGGCCACGTGCGAGTCGAAGCCGCGGCCCGCGATGGTCAGCGCGAACGTGCCCTGCACCTCGTCGCAGGCGCGGACGCAGCGCGAGCAGGCGATGCACTTGGCCGCGTCGAAGTCGAAGTACGGATTGCTGGTGTCCTTCGGGGCGTCCAGGTGGTTCGCGCCCGCGTAGCCGTACCGGACCTCGCGCAACCCGACGACGCCGGCCATGTCCTGCAGCTCGCAGTCGCCGTTGGCCGGGCAGGTGAGGCAGTCCAGCGGGTGGTCCGAGATGTACAGCTCCATGACGCCCCGGCGCAGCTTCTCCAGGTGCGGCGACTGGGTGCGCACGCGCATGCCCTCGGCCACCGGAGTCGTGCACGAGGCGGGCGTGCCGCGCCGGCCGTCGATCTCCACCAGGCAGAGCCGGCAGGAGCCGAAGGCCGCGAGGTTGTCGGTGGCGCACAGCTTGGGGATCGGCACGCCCGCTTGCGCGGCCGCCCGCAGGACCGAGGTGCCTTCGGGTACGGCCACAGCCAGCCCGTCCACCTCGACGGTGACGGCCGGCGGGCCGGGCCGGGCCGGGGTGCCGTAGTCGGTCTCCTTGAGCAGGCTCATGGTGTTCTCGCTTCGAAGTCGTCGGTGAAATGGGTGAGGGCGCTGCGTACCGGCATGGGGGTGAGCCCGCCCATCGCGCACAGGGAGCCGTCGGTCATCAGGTCGCACAGGTCGCCGAGCAGCACCAGGTTGTCGTCGCGCTGCTCCCCGGCGCGGATCCGGTCGATGACCTCGACGCCGCGCACCGAGCCGACCCGGCACGGCGTGCACTTGCCGCACGACTCCTCGGCGCAGAACTCGAAGGCGAACCGGGCCTGGGCGGCCATGTCGACGCTGTCGTCGAAGACCACGACGCCGCCGTGGCCGAGCATCGCGCCCGCCGCGGCGAACGCCTCGTAGTCCATCGGCAGGTCGAACATCGAGGTCGGCAGGTACGCGCCGAGCGGGCCACCGACCTGCACCGCGCGGACCGGACGGCCGGTGCGGGTGCCGCCGCCGTAGCCGGCGACGAGCTCGCCGAGGGTGACGCCGAACGCGGTCTCCACGATGCCGCCGCGGGCGACGTTGCCGCCCAGCTGGAACACCTGGGTGCCCCGGGAACGCTCGACGCCGAGGTCGCGGTAGGCGGCCGCGCCACCGGCCAGGATCGCCGGCACGGTGGCCAGGGTGAGCACGTTGTTGACCACCGTGGGCCGGCCGAAGAGCCCTTCCAGGGCGGGGATCGGCGGTTTGGCGCGCACCATGCCCCGCTTGCCTTCGAGGCTCTCCAGCATCGCGGTCTCCTCGCCGCAGATGTACGCGCCCGCGCCCACCCGGACGTGCGGCGCGAAGTCACCGAGCCAGCCCCGGTCGCGGGCGATGCCGACGGCCGCGCGCATGGTGGCGACCGCGTCCGGATACTCGGACCTGATGTAGAGGTAGCCCTCGCTCGCACCGACGGCGTGGGCGGCGATGGCCATGCCCTCGATGAGCATGAAGGGGTCGCCCTCCATGACCATCCGGTCGGCGAAGGTGCCGCTGTCGCCCTCGTCGGCGTTGCAGCAGACGAACTTGAGCTCGCCCGGGCAGGCGAGCACGGTCTGCCACTTGACGCCGGCCGGGAAGCCCGCGCCGCCACGGCCGCGCAGGCCGGACTCGGTCACCTCGGCGACCACCGCAGCGGGGGTCATCTCTCGGGCCCGGCGGAGCCCGCGCAGGCCGCCGTGCGCGACGTAGTCGTCCGGGCAGAGCGGATCCGTGACACCCATCCGGGCGAAGGTGACCCGTTGCTGGCGGGCCAGCCAGGGCAGCTCCCCGACCACGCCGAGCCGCAGCGGATGGTCGGCGCCGGCCAGCAGGCCGGCGGCGAGCAGCCCGGGGACGTCGCCCGTGGCGACCGGGCCGTAGCCCACCCGTCCGGCGGCCGTCTCCACCTCGACCAGGGGCTCCAGCCAGAGCAGGCCGCGCGAGCCGTTGCGAACCACCCGGACGTCCGGGCCGGTCGCCGCCAGCGCGGCGGCCACCTCGTCCGCGCCGACCGAGCGGGCGGCGGAATCACGGGGTACGTACACGGTCGTCATGCTGTGTCTCCTTCGGCTCCGGGGTCAGCAGGGCACGAAGCCGGGCGGGGTCCACGCGCCCGTGCAGCCGGCCGTTCACCTCGGCGCTGGGGCCGAGGGCGCAGTTGCCCAGGCAGAACACCTGGTCCACGGTGAGCTCCGCCGGCGCCGAGGCGGCGAGGTCGCGGGCGTGGCCGTACACCTGCTCGGCGCCCAGGGCCTGGCACGCTTCCGCCCGGCAGATCCGCACGGTGTTCCGGTTGGCCGGCTCGGCGCGGAAGTCCTGATAGAACGTGAGCACGCCGTGCACCTCGGCCCGGGACAGGTTCAGCTCCTCGGCCAGCACCGGGACCGCGTCGGCCGGCACGCAACCCAGCTCGTGCTGGATCGCGTGCAGGATCGGCAACAGGGGCCCGCGTTCATCACGGTGGGCGGCCACGGCGGCGCGTACCGGTCCGGCGACGGCGGGGTCCACCCGGCTCGCCGGGCTCGCCGGCCCGGCGTCACGGTCGCGTCTGCCCCGGCGCCGCCCGAGGGTTCCGTCCGGCAGTTCCGGCTCTCTCACGGTCGTCCTCCGGTCGCGGCTACGGTCTTGCGGGCGAGCAGGTCCACTGCCGCGTAGACGTTGCGCAGCGTCGGGGCCGGCACGCCGGTGAGGTCGGCGAGCTCAACGACCGCGCCGATGATCGCCTCGAGCTCCAGTTCCTTGCCGGCCTCCAGGTCCTGCAGCGTCGACGTCTTGTGGTGGCCGACGCGCGCGGCGCCGTCGATGCGCTTCTCGATGGAGACCGAGGGGGCGCAGCCGGCCGCGGTGGCGATCGCGACGGTCTCGCGCATCATCGCGGCGACCAGTGCGCGGGTGCCCGGATGCCCGCACATCTCCGCGAGGGTGGCCCGGGTCAGCGCGCTGAGCGGGTTGAACGCGACGTTGCCCATCAGTTTGATCCAGGTGTCGTCGCGCAGGTTCGGCTCGACCGGGCACTTGAGCCCGCCCGCGACCATGGCGGCGCTGAAGGCGAGGCAGCGCTCGGAGACGCTGCCGTCGGGCTCGCCGATGGCGAACCGGGTGCCCTCCAGGTGCCGGATGACGCCCGGTGCCGCGATCTCGGTGGAGCAGTAGACGACACAGCCGATGGCGCGGCGCACCGGCAGCACCGAGCTGACCGCGCCGCCCGGGTCGACGGCCTCGATCCGGCGGCCCTCCAGCGGGTGGCCGGCCAGGCCGTGGAAGTACCACCAGGGAATGCCGTTCTGCGCGGCGATGACCGCGGTGCCGGCACCGAGCAGCGGCTCGACCAGGGGGCCGGAGCCGGCGTACGAGTGGGCCTTGAGCCCGAGGAACACGTAGTCGACGGGTCCCACCCCGCGGGGGTCGTCGGTGGCATGGGCCCGCGCCACGAAATCCCCGCGGGGGCTCTTGACGCGCACCCCGTCGCGCCGCAGCGCCGCGAGGTGGGCGCCGCGGGCGATCAGATGCACCTCGGCGCCTCCCCGGTGCAGGGCCGCGCCGACATAGGCACCGATGGCTCCGGCGCCGAGAACAGCGATTCTCATGGGGACTCCGCCCTGTCTGTCGGTCATGGACGTTCCCGCCCGGTCGTGGGCCGCACGACCGGGCGGACGGTCGCGCCTATGCCGCCGACGCGCCGCTCAGCGACACCGGTGCCGGGGCGGGCCCGGTGCGGTTGTGGCCCGGCTGGCGCAGCATCAGCGACAGGGCGCCGGTGAGCAGGCCGATCGAGCCGGCCAGCAGGAAGGCGCCGCCGTAGCCCCAGGCCGCGACGACCACGGCGCCGAGGCCCGAGCCGACCAGGCCGGAGACGAGCTTCGAGCTGTAGACCAGCCCGTAGTTCGAGGCGTTGTTGTTCTCTCCGAAGTAGTCGGCGGTCATCGCCGCGAAGAGCGGGAAGATCGCACCGCCGCCGAAGCCGGAGACCATGGAGGCCAACAGGAACAGCGTCATGTTGCCGAGCGAGCCGGACAGGAACACGGCGAACTGGGCGAGGCCCAGCACGACGCAGACGATGGTGAGGGTCTGCCGGCGGCCGTACCGGTCGGAGACCCAGCCGATCACGCCGCGGCCGGTGCCGTTGACGATCGCCTTGAGGCTCATGGCGAGCGCGACGACGCCGCCCGCGAAGCCCATCTCCTTGCCGAACGGCACCTGGAAGGCGATGCCGAAGATGTTCACGCCGGCCGTGCAGAGCAGGCAGAACCACATCAGCGAGAGGACCGGGGTACGGACGGCCTCCCGCGGCGTGTACTGCTTGACCGCCGGCGGGTTCTTGGCCAGCGAGCGGCGGATGCGCGGGTCGTCGGAGACGGCCAGCGGGTCGACGTCCGCCGGCCACCAGTTCTTCGGCGGGTCCTTGAAGAAGAAGCCGCTGGCCGCGACGCCGATGGCCAGGAAGATGCCGACGGCGATCAGGATCCCGCCGTAGTTCTCGACGTCCATGTAGTTGCTGAAGATGAAGATGAACGGCACCGACCCGTAGGCGAAACCGCCGTTGACGAAGCCGGTCTTGCCGCCCTTGCGCTCGGGATACCACTTGCCGACCATGTTGACGCAGGTCGCGTAGACGATGCCGGCGCCGGTGCCGCCCAGCACGCTGAAGCCCAGATAGGCCAGCAGCACGTTGTCCGAGGAGGCCAGCGCGAGGTAGGCGATCAGCGTCCCCGCGGCGCCGATCATCATCGCCGCCTTGGCCGAGACCGTGCCCTTCTCGCGCAGCCGCCCGGCGGGGAAGGCCACCGCCGCCTGGAAGAAGACCCAGACGCCCAGCAGCCAGAAGATGTGCGCGCCGTGCCAGCCGTGCGCGTCGGAGAGCGTCTCGTCGGCGGAGGTGAACGCATACTCCGAGGAGCTGATCGCCATCATGGCGATCCACGGCAGGAAGACCATCCAGCGCCGGGACCGGCCCATGAGTTGCCGGTCGGTCTCGCCGAGCCGGTAGACGCGGCCGTTGTGGTCGGCCACCTCACGGTACGGCGCGCCCGCGACTGTGGTGTTCGTCGCGTTGCCCGGGCTCGCGCCCACGATAGAATGGGCCGTGGGTGATCGTCGGTCGCTCGCGCTGTTCTCTGGGACGTCTTCATGTGCGACCATGCTGGACCTCCTGGGGGGCGGGGGCGGTCTGTGACGGGCAAGTCCAGACCTGCGATTGAGTGCCTTTCACCGCCGCTGCCTGTCATGGCCGCTGTCTGCACGGCCGCTGCCTTTTACGGCACGGCGGCGGGCCTTGCGATCTCTCACGCCAAGACGCCGCCCCGCGTGTCCGCGCGGGGCGGCGTTGCGCGTCTCTAGCCGCCGGTGACCAGGCCCGCGGCCCTCGCCCAGCGATATTTCGCGCCGAGCACCGCGACCGGCTTCTCCGTGGTGTAGGGATAGGCCACCACGCCGTGCCGGTAGAGGTATTCGCTGGCCTCCTCGACCTCCACGTCGCCGGCCAGCGAGGCCACCACCGGCTTGTGCACGCCCCGGGCGCGGAATTCCTCGACCACCTCGACGACCAGCCTGGCGAAGGTCATCGGCGGGGTGACGATCGTGTGCCAGTAGCCGAGGATCAGCGCGTGGATCCGGGGATCCGACAGGCCCAGCGCGATGGTGTGGCGATAGGTTGCCGGCGGCTCACCGCCGGTGATGTCGACCGGGTTGCCGGCCGCGCCGAACGGCGGGATGAAGGCGCGGAAAGCGGCGTCGAGGTCGGGCGGGATGCTCATCAGGCTCAGCCCGTGGTCCGCGCAGGCGTCCGACAGCAGCACCCCGGAGCCGCCCGCGCCGGTGATGATGACGACGTTCTCGCCCCGCGGTGCGGGCAGCAGCGGCACGCCGCGGGCGTATTCGAGCAGGTCGTTGAGGCCGGGGGCGCGGATCACGCCGCTGGCGCGCAGGATGTCGTCATAGACCTTGTCGTCGCCGGCCAGGGCGCCGGTGTGCGAGCTGGCGGCCCGCGCGCCCTGCGAGGTGCGGCCCGCCTTGAGGACGATCACCGGCTTGCGCTTGGAGACGCGCTGCGCGGTCTCGGCGAACGCCCGCCCGTCCTTGAGGTCCTCGAGGTGCATGGCGACGAGGTTGGTCTCGTCGTCGTCCTCGAAGAAGGTGAGCAGGTCGTCCTCGTCGATGTCGGCCTTGTTGCCGACGCCGACGATCGCGGAGACGCCCATCCCGGCCGAGCGGCTGAAGCCGAGGATGGCCATGCCGATGCCGCCGCTCTGCGAGGAGAGGGCGACTCCCCCGCGCACGTCGTACGGGGTGCAGAAGGTCGCTGACAGGTGGTGCGGGGTGTAGTAGTAGCCGTAGATGTTGGGTCCGAGGATGCGCACCCCGTGCCGGCGCGCGATCGCCAGGACCTCCGCCTGCAGCTCGTGGTTGCCGGTCTCGCCGAAGCCGGATGGGATCAGGATCGCCCCCGCCACCCCCTTGGCCCCGGCCTCCGCCAGCGCCTGCGGGACGAACCTGGCCGGGATGGTGAAGATCGCGACGTCCACGTCGCCGGGCACGTCGGCGATGCTCCGGAACACCTTGCGGCCCAGGATCTCGTCGGACTTCGGGTTGATCGGATAGATCTGGCCCTCGTACCCGCCGTTGACCAGGTTCTTCAGCACCGAGTTGCCGATCTTGCCGGCCTCGGCGGAGGCCCCGATCACCGCGACGGAGTCCGGGCGCATGATGCGGTTCATCGCCGTGAGGATCTCCTCCCGGGTGAACCGCTCGGGCCGCTTCGCCGACTCCGGGTCGATCAGGATCCGCACGTCGAGCGCGGTGGCGGCGGTCGCGGAGGCGAGCACCGGGTTGAGGTCGACCTCGGCCAGCTCGGGGAAGTCGGCGACCAGGTCGGAGACGCGCACGATCACGTCGATGAGCAGGTCGCGGTCGGCCGGCTCGGCGCCTCGCACGCCGCGCAGGATCTCGGCCGCGGCGATGCCGTCCACCATGGACGCGGCGGTCTCGGCGGTGGCGGGCGCGAGCCGGAAGGTGACGTCCTTGAGCACCTCGACGAGCACGCCGCCGAGCCCGAAGGCGACGATCTTGCCGAACGCCGGGTCGGTCACCGCACCGATGATCACCTCGTGCCCGCCGGTGAGCATCCGTTGCACCTGGATCCCGGCGATCCGCGCCCCGGGGTCATGGGCGCGGACGGCGTCGATGATCTTCTCGTACGCCCACTCCACCTCCACGGTGCTGCCCACGCCCACGACGACGCCGCCGGCCTCGGTCTTGTGCAGGACGTCCGGGGAGACGATCTTCATCACCACGGGGAAGCCGATCCGGGTGGCGATCGCGACGGCGTCGTCCACGGAGGTGGCCACGCCCTCGCCCGGGGTGCTGATCCCGTAGGCCTCGACGACCGCGCGGCCCTCGGGAGCGGTCAGCACCGCGCGGCCCTCGGCGGCGGCCCGGTCGAGGACCTCCCGCACCGCGCCGCGGTCGTACCTCTCGTCGTGCTGCGACATGTGCTGTCTCCTTCTGCTCAGATGACGCCCGCGGCGCGCAGATCGCCGGCGCGGCCGCGGTAGCCGAGTTCGTCGAGGACCTGCTCGGTGTGCTCGCCGAGCAGCGGTGAGCGCTCCACCTCCACGGGCGAGTCGGAAAGCTTGATCGGGCAGCCGACGGTCTTGAACGTGCCGCGCTGCGGGTGCTCCACCGCGACGATCGAGCCGAGGGTGGCGAGGGTGTCGTCCTCGATCAGCTCCCGGGTCGACAGGATCGGGCCGCACGGGATGCCGTGGGAGTTGAGCTCCTCCATCACGGCCCACTTGGTGTGTTTCTCGGTCCACTCCTCGATCAGGGCGAACACCTTGTCGAGGCGCGACAGCCGGGCCTGGGGAGTGTTCCACTCCGGATCATCGGCGAGCTCCGGCCGGCCGATCAGCCCGGCGATCGCCGGCCAGCCGGCCGGCTGGATGATCACATAGATGTAGTCGTTGGGCCCGCCGGGCGCGCAGCGCAGCGCCCAGCCCGGCTGGCCGCCGCCCGAGGCGTTACCGGAGCGTGGCACCTCGTCGTCGAAGGTCTCGTTGGGATACTCCCCCAGCGGCCCGTGCGCCAGGCGCTGCTGGTCGCGGAGCTTGACGCGGCAGAGGTTGAGCACGGCGTCCTGCATGGCGACCTGCACCCGCTGGCCGCGCCCGGTGCTCGTGCGCTGCAGCAGCGCGGCGAGGATGCCCGCGACAAGGTGCACGCCGGTGCCCGAGTCGCCGATCTGCGCCCCGGTGGCGGTCGGCGGCCCGTCGGAGAACCCGGTGGTGCTCATCGAGCCGCCCATGGCCTGGGCGACCACCTCGTACGCCTTGAAGCCGGCGTAGCGGCCCGGGCCGAAGCCCTTGATCGAGGCGTAGACCAGCCGCGGATTGAGCTCCTGCAGCCGTTCCCAGGAGAAGCCGAAGCGATCCACCACGCCCGGCCCGAAGTTCTCGACGAGCACGTCCACCTCGGACACCAGCCTGGTGAAGATCTCCCTACCCTCGGGGCTCTTCATGTTCAGCGTGATGCTGCGCTTGTTGCAGTTGAGCATCGTGAAATACAGGCTGTCGACGTCAGGTAGATCCCGCAGCTGGGAGCGGGTGATGTCGCCGTGGCCGGGAGCCTCGAGCTTGACGACGTCCGCGCCGAGCCAGGCGAGTAGTTGGGTGGCCGACGGTCCCGACTGCACATGGGTCATGTCGAGAACGCGGACACCCGCAAGGGCCTTTCCCATCGTCTTCCTCCTGTGCGACGCGTGGCAGCTATCGGATGAGGTGACATTGCATACCGTATGCCGTAGTCAGTATGGTGCTCCCGGTGGCAGCGATGTGTCCAGAGCCCCTTTCCACCAGGGATGAGGCCGGCGGCTACCAGCCGGGGCTGGTCAGTGCCGGGCGGCCCGGCTGGCGCAGCCGATGGACCAGCAGCGCGCCGAGCAGCCCGAGCGCACCGGCCACCGCGAACGCCGCGGCCGAGCCCGGCGCCGCCAGGACCACCGCGGCCAGCCCGACGCCGGCCACCGCGCCCACCGCCTTGCCGCTGTAGACGAAGCCGTAGCCGGGCAGCGCCGCCTCGTCGCCGAACCAGTCCCGGACCAGCCCGACGAGCAGCGAATACCCGGCCCCGGTGCCCACCCCCGCGATGCCGCCGCACCCGACGACCGCGACCGGCTGACCGCCGGACACCGCGGCGAGCAGGCCGAACTGCGCCAGGCCGCCGAGCGCCAGGGCGTACGCCAGGATCCGCCGGCGGCCGACCCGGTCGGAGAGCCGGCTGCTGACGTAGCGGCCCAGCCCGGTGGCCACGGCGAGCACCGCGACGGCGGAGACGACCAGGGCGGGACCCGCGCCGGCGGACGCGGCGAAGCCCGCCAGGAACGCGAGGTCGAAGAACGCCATGGCCGCGGCGAGCACCACGACCACGAACATCATCGGCAGCACGCCGCTGCGCACGGCGGCCCGCAGCGAGAACTGCCGCAGGGCCGGCATGTTGTTGGGGATGCTGCGGTTGAGCCGCCGGTCGACGGCCCACTGCTGCGGATCGATGCCGGCCGGCCACCAGTGCGCCGGCGGCCGGCGCAGCACCAGCCCACTCGCGGCGACCGCCACGGCCACCAGCACGGCGGCACCGTCCAGGATGAGCAGCCGGCTGCCCGCGTCCAGCAGGTAGCCCGCGATCACCACGAACGGCAGGGCGCCGTACCCGAAGGCACCGCTGACCACGCCGCCGGCGCTCGCGACGCGCTCCGGGAACCATTCGGTGACCACGCCGAGGCAGGCGACGTAGACCAGCCCGACGCCGACGCCGCCGGCCACCGAGTAGCCCAGCAGCACCGCACCCGGGCTCCGGGCGTGGGCGAGGGTCACCAGCGCGACCCCGCACAGCACCGCCGCGGGCACCAGCAGCGGCGCCAGCCGGCCGCGCAGCCGCCGGTAGAGCCGGGCGGCCGGCAGCGCGACCCCGGCCTGGCAGACCACCCAGAGGCCGAGCACCAGCAGGGCCTGCCCGACCGTCCAGCCGTTCAGCACGGTCAGGGCCGGCAGCGCCGCGGCGAAGCCGTACTGGAAGAGGCTGACCGCCAGCATCGACAGCCAGGGCAGCCGGATCATCCACACGCGAGAGCGGCCGGTCAGGCCGACGTCGCTCTCACCCACCCGGTAACGGCGCCCGTAGACGTCGCTCACCAGTCGCACCGGCCCTGACTCGGTCATGGGGCACCTCCGCATGGGTTACTGTATGCAGTATGCCCTATGCGACCATGATCGCCGTCAATTTCTTGACGCCAGGTTATCGCCGGCGGCGCATCAACGACGCGAGGTTCTCGACCGCCTCGAACAGGGCCCGGATCTGCTCCGGGCTGAGCGCGGCGAGGTCGGCGGCGGTGAGACAGAGATCCGCGCTGACGGCGATGACGACATCGCCCGGGCCGTCAGGACCCTTCGACGCCGCTCGGGAAGCGACGATGTCGTCGCCGTCGACGGTGATCAGGTCGAGGAATTCCAGCCACTGCAGCAGGCTTTCGAGCCGTGGCCGGTGCTCCTCCGCCGTGTTGGCCTCCGTCGCGAGGATCACGAGTGCCTCATAGCGGGACAGGCGGCCGCCGCCGAGGCTCGGCACGAGTGTCCGCCAATACCAGGACGACCGCGCGGACTGCGCCAGGAGCGGCACAGCGGCGTGACTGGCACCGCCCTGGAGCCGCCGGTGGTAGGCGACCAAGGCTTCCGTCGCCACGTACCGGCCCTGCCCCACCCGCTCGAGCCAGCCCGAATCCACGAAGAACCCGGTGCTTCCGAAGACAGCGTCGGGGCTGACCTGCAGGGCGCCGACGATCTGCTCGCTGCCGACGGGACGCCGGCCGTCGCTCAGGCGGGCGAAGGCGCGCAGGATCGCGACCTGCACGTCGAGCGCCAACCGGTCGGTCGGCAGGCTCCCGGGGCGCGGCTGTTCCATGCGTCTCCCCCATGCCGGTCTCGTCCGTCGAAGGCGAACCCGAGCAAACCAGACGAAACCGAGGATCAGCTCCGGGCAACCTCAAAGCTCTGCGTGAATGCACCGCCGCGTTCGTCCCCGGCGGCGACGCTACTGTCGTCGGCATGGGCGCAGACGAGTCACCATCGGCGCGGTCCGCGGCGAACGCCCACCGCCGGATCCTGGTCGTCGAGGACGATCCCGGGATTCGCACGCTGCTGAGTTCCACGCTGCGCCCGTCCGGGTACGAGGTTCTCGGTGTCGCGACGGGACACGAGGCGCTGACCGGGGTCGAGCAGTTCCGCCCCGACCTGCTGGTCGTGGACGTCATGCTGCCCGACCTCGACGGCTATGAGCTCACCCGGGTCCTGCGCACCGCGAACGTCACCACCCCGGTGTTGTTCCTGACCGCGCGCGCGGAGGCCACCGACCGGGTCGCGGGGCTGCGCGCCGGCGGGGACGACTATGTCACCAAACCCTTCGATGTCCGGGAACTGCTCCTGCGCATCCGCGGCATCTTGCACCGGCTGCATCCCATGGACGCCGTGCCGGCCGGGGAGGACGACGGTGTGTTGCGCTACGCCGACCTGAGTGTCGACCGGGGCGCCCACGACGTGCGCCGCGCCGGCCGGAGCATCAGGCTGACCCGCACCGAGTTCCGGCTGCTGACCTACCTGATGACCCATCCACACCAGGTCCTGAGCAAACAGCAGATCGTCGACCACGTCTGGAGTTACGACTTCGGCGGCGACTCGCGCATCGTGGAGACCTACATCAGGTATCTGCGCCGCAAGGTCGACTGCTTCGATCCACCGCTCATCCACAACGTCCGCGGCGTCGGCTACTGCCTGCGCCTGCCGCCCCGGGACCATGCTCCGGCACGGAAAGCCCCGTGAACGGCCGCACCGTCCTCCGGTCGGCCCGCCCGATGTCGCTCCGCGCGCGGCTCACCTGGGGTGGCGCCGTCCTCGCCGCGGCCGCCGTGCTGGCGGTGCAGATCATCGGTGTCCTGGTGCTGCGTTCCTGGCTCCTCGACCAGGTAGACCACCAGCTCAGGGAGTTCCCCCTCCCCACCGATTTCCGGCCCGCCCTGCCCCCGCCTCCGAAGGGTCTGCCCGACGGCTCCCTCACCATGCCGTCGGACTTCCGGCTCACCGTCTACGACCCCGCCGGGCGACGGCAGGGCACCGCCGGCGACGGACCCGCGCCGGGACCCCTGCTGCCCCAGGACGCGGCGGACCTCACGCTCGTCGACGGCCGGCCCACCACCGTCGCGGCCGTCAGCGGCGACGGGAACTGGCGGGTGGAGAGAAACACCGGACCGGACGGCACCACCTACGTCGTCTGCCTGCCTCTGGACACGCTCGACGGTGCCACCGCCAAACTGCTGTGGCTCAACGCCGTCGTCCTCGCGGTGACCATCATCGCCCTGATCGCGGTCAGCCGCTGGGTGGTGCGCCTGGGCCTGATGCCGCTGAGCCGGATGGAACACACCGCGCGCGACATCACCGCCGGCGATCCTGACCTGCGGATCCACTACACCGACCACCGTACCGAGATCGGCCGGCTGGGTACCGTCCTGAACACCATGCTCGACCGGCTGCAGCAGGCCCTGCGGGAGCGGGAAGCCTCCGAGAACAGGCTCCGCCGCTTCGTCTCCGACGCGGGCCACGAGCTCCGCACCCCGCTGACGACCATCCAGGGCTTCGCCCAACTGACACTCATGCGCGACCACCTGCCCCCGGCCGACCAGCACGAAGCCGACCGGCTCATCGCCCAGAACGCCGAGCGGATGAGCCTGCTCGTCAACGACCTGCTGCTGCTCGCCAAGCTCGACCAGGAACCGACCTACCGTCAGGAACCCGTGGACCTGCTCGCCATCGCCGCGGAAGCCATCAGCGCGGCGTCGCCGGGACTCCACGAACGCGCGCCGCGGCTGGGTCCGCTCGCCGGAGCCGACGACCTGGAACCGGTCGAAACGCTCGGCGACCCCCACCGGCTTCGCCAGGTCGCCGACAACCTCCTGACCAACGCGCTGGCGCACACGCCGCGGGACGCCGCCATCGAGGTGCGCGTCGGCACCACCGTGTCGGGAGCGGACACCGGGGGAACAGACCGGCCGGGTCGCACCAGCGCCCTGCCGCCCATGCCCGAGGGCGTCGCCGTATGCGTCCTGGAAGTCACCGACCACGGCCCCGGGCTGACCGCGGCGGAGGCCGCCAAGGTCTTCGAACGCTTCTACCGCGTCGACCGGTCACGATCCCGCGACCACGGCGGATCCGGACTCGGCCTGGCCATCGCGACCACCATCGCCCAGGGCCACGCCGGCCGGCTCGAACTCGACACCCGACCCGGGCGGGGCAGCACCTTCCGGCTCGTCCTGCCACTCGTTCGCGGAATTCCCAGCCAAATCCCATAGTTCTCGGACCGCCACCGCAGACCACGTGCAGCCTCGGCGTCAAGCCTGGGTTCGTGGCTCACCTACGCGCAGCGAGCGGCACGGCACGGATCCTTCTGGTCGACGACGAACCCACGTTGACGGAACTGCTGGCGATGGCGTTCGCCTCCGAAGGCTGGGAGACCCGTGGCGCCGCCGACGGCAGCAGCGCGGTCGACGCCGCGGCCCAGTTCCAGCCGGACGTGGTCGTGCTCGACATGATGCTGCCCGACATGGACGGCATCAGAGTGCTGCGGCGGCTCCGCACGGACGTGCCGGGCCTGCCCATCCTGTTCCTGACCGCCAAGGACGCGGTGGAGGACCGGGTGCGGGCGCTCACCGCCGGCGGCGACGACTACATGACCAAGCCCTTCAGCCTGAGCGAGCTGATCGCCCGGCTGCGGGTCCTGCTGCGCCGCACCGGCCGCCTCGCCGCCGCGCCGCCGTCGACCATCATCGTCGGAGATCTCGTCCTCGACGAATACACCCGCGACGTGCACCGCGGCGGCGAACCGATCTCGTTGACGGCGACCGAATTCGAGCTGCTGCGCTATCTCATGACGAACACGCGCCGCGTGGTGGGAAAATCCACGATCCTGGACCGGGTGTGGAACTTCAGCTTCAGCGGAAGCGCGAACATCGTGGAGATTTACATCTCCTACCTCAGAAAGAAGGTGGACGAGGGACGGCCACCGCTGATCCACACCGTCCGCGGCATCGGCTACATCCTCGAGAGCCGCGACTGATCCGGCGGCCCGGCCGGCATGGGCAATCGGCGCGTGCGCAAGGGATTCCGCGAAGCGGACGGCTTCCTGCCGGGTGCCCGGCAGGAGAACGCCGGTGGCTTCCAGACCACCTCGATCCGGCTCGGTACCCCTGCCGACGACAGCGATCAGGACTCGCTCGGCGACCGATCCGTAGGCCGCGGGAGGGCGCGGGAGCCGGGCATTAACGGCACACAATGTGTCCGCGTGACCGGGCCACCCTCGCCACCGTGACGGCCAATGGATATCGTCAAGGCCGCAATCCGGTGCCGCGGCGGCAGACAGCGCCGCACGCACCGCGTGGCATCCCCGCGAACCACCCCCTGGGTCGCACCGCACACCGGCGCCTCCCCGAACCAGCAAGGACCAGGATGACCTCGTACACCATCACCGTCGCGCCCAGCGACGGCAGCGGCAACACCACCACGATCACCGTGGACACCAGCGACGGCGAAGCCCTCATCACCGACGTGCACCTGCACGCGGCCACCGGGCTCACCGCGGCACGGATGCCGTCCGTCGACATCAGCCTGCTGATGCAAGCCGTCACCTCCGCGCCGGCCCTGCCCGCCCCCACGGTGTCGCCCGCTCTCGCCGACAAGCCCGCGCAGAAGGCCCCCACCGCCGCGCGGCCTGCCGCCGCGCCGGAGGTGAACGCCGCCGCCGTTCCCGCCGCCGACGTTCCCGCCACTGACGTTCCCGCCCCGGCCCAGCCCGTGGCCACGGCAGCCGAGCCCACCGCCCGCGCGCGCCGCCCGCGCGCCGCCAAGAACACCACCCCGGCCGCCAAGAAGGCCACCGCCGCGACGCCGGCTGCCAAGAAGACCACCGCCGAGGCACCCGCCGCCAAGAAGGCCACCCCCGAGGCACCGGCAGCCAAGAAGACCACCACCGCCACGCCGGCCGCCAAGAAGGCCACCGCCGAGGC
>NZ_QHHV01000281.1:0-6365 GCF_003947245.1 Actinoplanes sp. ATCC 53533
TGCTGCCGTTCTTCATCGCGGTGCTGCTCAACGAGTTCCGCCACTTCAGCGGCTTCTTCCGGGTGCTGGTCTATCTGCCCGTGATGCTGCCGCCGATCGTGGCGGTGCTGCTCTGGCGCTATTTCTACGACCCGGGCAACGGGCTGTTCAACTCGCTGCTGCGCAGCGCCGGGCTCCCGGAGTCACAGTGGACCCAGTCGTCGAGCACGGCGATGATCTCGCTGGTCCTGGTCTCGACCTGGGCCAACCTCGGCGGCGCCACGCTGATGTACCTGGCCGCGCTGCAGGGCATCCAGGGCGAGCTTTACGAGGCCGCTGAGCTCGACGGCGCGAGCGTCTGGCAGCGGCTGCGGCACGTCACGCTGCCGCAGATGCGTTTCATCATGCTGGTCCTGCTGCTGCTGCAGATCATCGCGACGATGCAGGTCTTCATCGAGCCGTTCGCGCTGACCGGCACGTCCAACCCCGACACGATCACGGTGCTGGTGCTCGTCTACCGCTACGCCTTCACGGTCAACCAGGATTTCGGCCTCGCGGCCGCGATGAGCATGCTGCTCTTCGTGGTGCTGGGCGCCTTCTCCGCGCTCTACCTGCGGCTGACCCGGACAGCGGACTGAGGGAGATCACGATGACACTGACCGCCCCGCCGCGGACCCCGACCGGCGCGCCCCCGACGCCGGTCCCGCCGAGCCGCAAGCGCCGGGCGGCCGGCTCCGGCCCGGCCACCAGGACCCTGATCTCCGATGTGGACCTACGGCGCCACCGCGGGCTGTACTTCACCGTGCTGGGCCTGACGATCACCGTCTTCGTCCTGGTCTTCCTGGTCCCGCTGTACTGGATGTTCGCCAGCGCGGTGAAGTCGCCGGCCGAGTACGCCCTGAGCACCCCGACCTTCATCCCGCACTCCTGGCACCCGGAGAACTATCCGACGGCGTGGAGCAATATGCGGATCGCCAGATACTTCACCAACACGGTGCTGTACGCGACCGGCGGCTGGCTGATCGCGCTGGTCTTCGACGTCGGCGTCGCGTACGCGCTGAGCAAGCTCAAGCCGGCCTTCGGCAAGATCCTGCTCGGCGCGGTGCTGGCCAGCCTGATGCTGCCGGCCTCGGCGCTGCTGGTGCCGGCCTACCTGACCGTGGTCGACGTGCCGCTGGTGCACGTCAACCTGCTGAACACGCCGTGGGCGCTGTGGTTGCCGGCCGCCGCCAACGCGTTCAACGTCTACGTGCTCAAGCGCTTCTTCGACCAGATCCCCGACGACCTGCTCGACGCCGCGTCGATCGACGGCGCCGGCAAGCTGCGCCAGCTCTGGTCGATCATGTTGCCGCTGTCCCGGCCGGTCCTCGGCGTGGTCTCGATCTTCATCATCATCGCGCTGTGGAAGGACTTCCTCTGGCCGCTGCTGGTGCTGCCGGACCCGGAGGCGCAGACGCTGAGCGTGGCGCTGAGCCGGCTCGCCAACACCAGCCAGGTGCCGCCGACCGAGTTCATGGCCGGCCTGGCCATCGCGAGCGTACCCATGATCGTCGTCTTCCTGATCTTCCAGCGCAGCATCATCGGCGGACTCTCCGCGGGCTCGATGAAGGGCTGACACCAACCGGTCCGGACGGGCGGTCAGCGTCGACCGCCGGGACCCGTGCGCCCGAACTCGCATCGAGACACGACAGAAAGCAGGTCATCGTGGCTATTTCCGACCAGGATCCCTGGTGGCGAGACGCCGTCATCTACCAGGTGTACCCGCGCAGCTTCGCCGACAGCGACGGCGACGGCATCGGGGACATCGACGGGATCCGCGCTCGCCTGGGCCACCTGTCGGACCTCGGCGTCGACGCGATCTGGATGAGCCCGTGGTACCCGTCCCCGATGGCCGACGCCGGCTACGACGTGGCGGACTTCCGCGACATCGACCCCGCCTTCGGGACCCTGGCCGGCGCCGAGGCGCTGATCACCGAAGCGCACACCGCCGGCATCCGGATGATCATCGACATCGTCCCGAACCACGTCTCCAGCGAGCACGTGTGGTTCAAGAAGGCGCTGGCCGACCCGGACGCCCCCGAGCGCGAGCTGTTCTGGTTCCGTCGGGGGCGGGGGCCGGACGGCGACGAGATGCCCACCGACTGGGCCGGCGAGTTCGACGGCACCACCTGGACCCGCACCACCAACCCGGACGGCACCCCCGGCGACTGGTACCTGCACCTGTTCACCCCGGAGCAGCCGGACCTGAACTGGGACCACCCGGCGGTGCGCGCGGAGTTCGAGGACATCCTGCGGTTCTGGTTCGACCGCGGCGTCGACGGCATCCGGATCGACTCGGCCGCGCTGCTCTTCAAGGACCGCGACCTGCCGGCCGTGGTCGACGGGCAGCGGCACCCGTTCCACGACCTCGACGAGGTGCACGACGTCTACCGCGCCTGGCGCCGGGTCGCGGACAGCTACCCGAACCGGGCGCTGATCGGCGAGGTGTGGATGCCGGAGGTCGACCGGTTCGCCAACTACCTGCGCCCCGACGAACTGCACGCGGCGTTCAACTTCGACTTCCTGGTGTGCGCCTGGGACCCGCGGCTGATGCGCGAGTGCATCGACCGCACCCTGCACGCGCACGCGGCGATCGGCGCCCCGGCCACCTGGGTGCTGTCCAACCACGACGTCACCCGGCACGTCACCCGGTACGGCCGCGCCGAGACCACCTTCAGCTTCGCCAACAACCTCGACGGCGCCCCCGTCGACCTCGAGCTCGGCACCCGCCGGGCCCGCGCCGCAGCCCTGCTCTCCCTCTCCCTGCCCGGTGCGACCTACGTCTACCAGGGCGAGGAACTCGGCCTCTGGGAGAACGAGAACATCCCGGTCGAGAAGCTGCAGGACCCGATGTACGGCCGCCGCGGGCACAGCCGCGACGGCTGCCGGGTGCCGTTGCCGTGGAGCGGTGACGAGCCCCCGTTCGGCTTCTCCACCGTCGCGGGCTGGCTGCCCCAGCCGCCGGAGTGGAAGGACCGGACGGTCCAGGCCCAGACCGGCGACCCCAGCTCGATGCTGGAGCTCTACCGCGCCGCGATCGGCCGGCGTCGCGCCGAGCCCGGACTGCACGGCGCCGCCATGACCTGGCTGCCCGCCGCCCCGGGGGTGCTCGCCTACACCCGGGGACCGGGCTTCGCCTGCGTCCTGAACATGTCCGACGTCGCGGTCCCGCTGCCGGACCACGACCTGTGCCTGCTCACCAGCAGCCCCCTCGACGGCACCCTCCTCCCCCGTGACACCGCCGTCTGGCTGCGCCTGCGTACCGAAGGCTGATCCCCCACCGAAGAAGGGCGCCCCCATGTCCAGACTCAGCAGAAAGCTCCTCGCCGCCGCCGTCGTCACCGCGATGATCCAGATCGTCTCCCCCGCCGCTCCCGCGGCCGCCGCCGGCCCGAACCTGGCCGCCGGCAAGACCTTCACCGCCAGCAGCGTCAACGACGGGTACGGCGCCGGCAACGCGGGCGACGGCAACGCGAACACGTACTGGGAGAGCCAGAACAACTCCTTCCCGCAGTGGCTGCAGGTCGACCTGGGCGCGGCCGTCAGCGTCAACCAGGCCGTCCTCAAGCTGCCGCCGGCCACCGCCTGGCAGACCCGCACCCAGACGCTGTCGGTGCAGGGCAGCAGCACCGGCTCAGCCTTCGCCGACCTCAAGGCCTCCGCCGGCTACACGTTTAACCCGTCCTCGGGCAACACCGTGACGATCGAACTCGGCGCGGCCACCACCCGCTATCTGCGGCTGAGCATCACCGGCAACACCGGCTGGCCGGCCGGCCAGATCTCCGAGCTCGAGGTGTACGGCCCGACCGGGCCGGTGCCCGATGGCACCAACGTGGCCGTGGGCAAGCCGATCGAGGCGTCCTCGACCGTCTTCACGTTCGTGGCCACCAACGCGAACGACGATGACACCGCCACCTACTGGGAGGGCAGCGCCTACCCGGCGAACCTGACCGTCAAGCTGGGCGCCAACGCCACCACGCAGTCCGTCGTGGTCAAGCTCAACCCCGCCGGCGTCTGGGGCACCCGCCAGCAGACCTTCGCGATCCAGGGCCGGGAGCAGAATGCGTCCGCGTTCACCACGCTGGTCGGCTCGGCGACGTACACCTTCAACCCGGCCACCGGCAATACGGTGACCGTGCCGGTGAGCGCGACCGCCGCGGACGTCCGCCTCAGCTTCACCGCCAACACCGGCGCGCCCAGCGGCCAGGTCGCGGAGTTCCAGGTCATCGGCAGCCCGGCGCCGAACCCGGACCTGACGGTCACGGCCCTGTCGTTCTCGCCGGCCACGCCGGTCGAGACCGACGCGGTGACCCTGTCGGGCACCGTGCGCAACGCCGGCAACGCGGCCGCCCCGGCCAGCGACGTCAACTTCTACCTGGGTACGGCGAAGGTCGGCACCGCCACCGTCGGCGCCCTCGCGGCCGGGGCCTCCGCCACGGTCACCGCGAACATCGGCGCCCGCAACGCCGGCACCCACGTGCTCAGCGCCAAGGCCGACGAGGCGAACACGGTCGTCGAACAGAACGACGCGAACAACTCGTACACCAGTCCCACCAACCTGGTGGTCACCCCGGTCAGCAGCTCGGACCTGGTCGCCTCCGTGGTGAGCTGGTCGCCGGGCAACCCGTCCGCGGGCCAGCCGGTCACCTTCTCGGTCACCATCAAGAACGAGGGCACCCAGGCCTCAGCCGCGGGCGCGCACGGGGTCACGGTCACGGTGCTGTCCGACTCGGGCGCCACGATCAGGACGCTGACCGGCTCTTACTCGGGCACCCTGGCGGCCGGCGCGTCCGCGCCGGCGATCAGCCTGGGCACCTGGGCCGCGGTCAACGGCAGGTACACCGTGCGCACGGTGCTCGCCGACGACGGCAACGAGCTGCCGGTCAAGCGGGCCAACAACACCAGCGAGAAGCCGTTCTTCGTCGGTCGCGGCGCGAACATGCCGTACGACATGTACGAGGCCGAGGACGGCCAGACCGGCGGCGGAGCTGCCCTCGTGGGTCCGAATCGGACCGTGGGCGACCTCGCGGGCGAGGCTTCCGGCCGCCGGGCGGTGACGCTGAACTCGACCGGCTCCTACGTCCAGTGGACCACCCGGGCCAGCACCAACACGCTGGTCGCCCGGTTCTCCATCCCGGACAACACCACCAGCTCGATCAACGTCTACGTCAACGGCGCCCTGCACAAGACGCTGCCGCTGACCTCGAAGTACGCGTGGCTCTACGGTGACGAGAAGGCGCCGCAGAACTCGGGCACCGGCCCGCGCCACATCTACGACGAGGCGAACATCATGCTCACCGGCACGGTGGCCGCGGGCAGCGTGATCAAGCTGCAGAAGGACGCCGGCAACGGCGGCACCATCGCGATCGACTTCATCAACACCGAGCAGGTCGCGCCGGTCGCCAACCCGAACCCGGCCACCTACGTGGTGCCGGCGGGCTTCGACCAGCAGTCGGTGCAGGCGGCGCTCGACGCGGCCCGGCAGGACAGCGGCAAGGTCGGCGTCTACCTGCCGGCGGGTGACTACTCGACCGCCAGCAAGTTCCAGGTGTACGGCAAGGCGCTCCAGGTCGTCGGCGCCGGCCCCTGGTACACCCGGTTCTTCACGCCGCAGAACCAGTCGGAGACGGACGCCGGCTTCCGGGCCGACGCCACCGCCAACGGCAGCACGTTCAAGAACTTCGCGTTCTTCGGCAACTACACGATCCGCATCGACGGCCCGGGTAAGGTCTTCGACCTGGCCAACGTCTCGAACATCACCATCGACAACATCTGGGCCGAGCACACGGTCTGCCTCTACTGGGGCGCGAACACCGACCACATGACGATCAAGAACTCCCGGATCCGCAACCTGTTCGCCGACGGGGTCAACATGACCAACGGCAGCACCGACAACCTGGTCGACAACAACGACGCCCGGGCCACCGGCGACGACAGCTTCGCACTGTTCTCCGCGATCGACGCGGGCGGCTCCGACGAGATCAACAACGTCTACTCGAACCTGTCCAGCACGCTGACCTGGCGGGCCGCGGGCATCGCGGTCTACGGCGGATACGCCAACACCTTCAAGAACATCTACATCGCGGACACCCTGGTCTACTCGGGCATCACCATCAGCTCCCTAGACTTCGGCTACCCGATGAACGGCTTCGGCGCCAACCCGCCGACGGTGTTCGACAACATCTCGATCGTCCGGGCGGGCGGCCACTTCTGGGGCGACCAGGTCTTCCCGGCGATCTGGGTCTTCTCCGCGTCGAAGGTCTTCCAGGGCATCCGGGTCAGCAACGTCGACATCGTCGACCCGACCTACTCGGGCATCATGTTCCAGACCAACTACGTGGGCGGCC
>NZ_QHHV01000282.1:0-6023 GCF_003947245.1 Actinoplanes sp. ATCC 53533
GCGGAGCCTACATACCCGCCTTCTGCGACGTGGTCGCCATGGTCGAGGGCAACGCGAGCATGTATCTGGGCTCCGACCGGATGGTCGAGATGGTCACCGGCGAGAAGACGACGCTGGAGGCGATGGGCGGCGCGCGGGTGCACTGCGCCGAGTCCGGCGTCGGTCATTTCCTCTGCAAGACCGAGCAGGACGCGCTCGACGTGGTCCGCTCGTACCTGTCGTTCCTGCCGTCGAACTGGACGCAGCAGCCGCCGGCGGCCGAGGCGCAGGATCGCGCCACTGTGGATCTCGCCGCGCTGGTCCCGGTCAGCGAGCGCCAGGCCTTCGACATGCGCCGTTACGTCAAGGGCATCGTCGACCAGGGCTCCTTCTTCGAGATCCACGCGCTCTGGGCCCGGGAGCTCACGGTCGGCTTCGCCCGGCTCGACGGCCAGGTCGTCGGCGTGGTCGGCAACAACTCGATGTTCAAGGGCGGGGTGCTCTTCGTCGACTCGGCCGACAAGGCGAGCCGCTTCGTCCAGCTCTGCGACGCCTTCAACGTGCCGCTGCTCTTCCTCTCCGACGTGCCCGGCTTCATGGTCGGCAGCGCGGTGGAGAAGCAGGGCATCATCCGGCACGGCGCCAAGATGATCAGCGCGATCTCCGAGGCCACCGTGCCCAAGATCTGCGTCGTGGTCCGCAAGGCGTACGGCGCCGGCCTGTACGCGATGGCCGGTCCCGGCTTCGACCCGGAGGCGACCATCGCCCTGCCGACCGCCAAGATCGCGGTGATGGGCGCGGAGGCGGCCGTGAACGCGGTCTACGCCAACAAGATCGCCGCGCTGCCCGAGGACGAGCGGGCGGCCTTCGTCGCCGAGCGCCGCGCCGAGTACGAGCGCGACATCGACATCCTGCGCCTGGCCAGCGAGCTGGTCATCGACACCATCGTCGAGCCCGCCGACCTGCGCGGCGAGCTCATCCGCCGGTATGCCGCCGCCCGCGGCAAGGACCGCGGATTCTCCCGGCGCCGGCACGGCGTCACCCCGGTCTGAAAGAACCACCTGTCCAGAAAGGACATGTCATGGTCGACTTCCGGCTCAGCGAGGAGCAGGACGCGCTGCGCGCCAGCGTGCGGGAATTCGCCCGCGAGCAGGTCGCGCCGGTGATCGCCGAGCACTACGAGCGCAAGACCTTCCCGTACGACGTGGTTCGGCAGATGGGCAAGATGGGCCTGTTCGGCCTGCCCTTCGCCGAGGAGCACGGCGGCATGGGCGGCGACTACTTCACCCTCTGCCTGGCCTTGGAGGAGCTCGCCCGGGTCGACAGCAGCGTGGCGATCACCCTGGAGGCGGGCGTCTCGCTGGGTGCCATGCCGATCTACCGCTTCGGCACGCCCGCTCAGCAAGCCGAGTGGCTGCCCCGGCTGGTCAGCGGCGAGGCGCTCGCGGCGTTCGGGCTCACCGAGCCGGGCGCGGGCTCCGACGCCGGCGGCACCACCACCCGCGCGGTGCTGGACGAGCGGACGAACGAGTGGGTGATCAACGGCAGCAAGGCCTTCATCACCAACTCGGGCACCGACATCACCTGCCTGGTCACGGTGATGGCGGTGACCGGCACCGACCCGGACGGCGGCAAGGAACTCTCCACGATCATCGTGCCGTCGGGCACGCCGGGCTTCACGGTCGCCCCCGGCTACTCGAAGGTCGGCTGGTGCGCCTCCGACACCCATGAGCTGGCCTTCGACGACGTCCGGGTGCCCGCGGCCAACCTGCTCGGCGAGCGGGGCCGCGGCTTCGCACAGTTCCTGCGGATCCTCGACGAGGGGCGGATCGCCATCGCCGCGCTGTCGGTGGGCCTGGCCCAGGGCTGCGTCGACGAGTCGGTGCAGTACGCCACCCAGCGGCAGGCGTTCGGCCGGCCGATCGGCAACTACCAGGCCGTCCAGTTCATGATCGCGGACATGGAGATGCGCGCGCACACGGCGCGGATCGCGTACTACGAGGCCGCGTCGCGGATGCTCGCCGGCGAGGACTTCAAGCACCAGGCGGCGCTGGCGAAGCTGTGCGCGAGCGAGGCGGCGATGGACAACGCCCGGTACGCGACCCAGGTGCACGGCGGCTACGGCTTCATGAACGAGTCGGCGGTCGGCCGCTTCTACCGGGATGCGAAGATCCTGGAGATCGGCGAGGGTACGTCCGAAGTGCAGCGAATGATCATCGCGCGCGGCCTGGGACTGTAGATCTTGGACTCGAGGTCGATTTCTGCGGCAAATCCGACGGGGTAAGCGTCGGTTACTCGACAGAAAGCATGCTGAACTCGGCATCCATCGAACTTGGTGCCTAGGTTCGAGACATGACGTCCGATCACGGGGCGGACCAGGATGGTCCGGGATTCGACGCTGTGCTGCGCAGCTACCGGCTGCGGGCGAAACTGACCCAGGACGAGCTGGCGGCCCGCGCGGGGGTCGGGGTGCGCACGGTGCGCGATCTTGAGCGGGGTCGCGCCTCCCGACCGCAGCGGACCACGGTGGAACTACTCGCGGCCGCGCTGGGTCTCGCGGGGGCGGACAGGC
Source organism: Actinoplanes sp. ATCC 53533 (assembly GCF_003947245.1). NCBI lineage: Bacteria > Bacillati > Actinomycetota > Actinomycetes > Micromonosporales > Micromonosporaceae > Actinoplanes > Actinoplanes sp. ATCC 53533. The sequence goes on from NZ_QHHV01000282.1 coordinate 2,552, forward strand.
TGGCGTTCCTGGCCGCCGCCAGGGGCCAGCAGGCCGGTGCCTCCGCGCTGTCGCGGTATGTACGCCTGCCGCCGGCCGCTGACCTGATCGGCCGCGACGGCGACGTCGCGGAACTGGTCGCCCGGCTCTCCCCGGCGGGGGAAGAGGGGCCGCGGGGCGTCACGCTGGTCGGCCTGGCCGGAGTGGGTAAGACCAGCCTCGCGCTCGCCGTGGCGCACCGGGTCGCGCCCGCATATCCGGGCGGTGTCGCCGGCATCGTCGTCACCGACGGCTCCACCGCCGGCGAGGTGCTCGGTGGCGTCGCAGCGGTCTTCGGGGTGGGCCGGCCGGACGATCTGGCGCCCCGGTTCGCCGGCCGGTCCGCGCTGCTGCTCGTCGACGCGGTCGAGCGCGCGCCGGAGGCCATCGCCGAGGCGCTCAGCCGGCTGCTGCGCCAGCACCCGACTCTGCGGTTTCTGGCCACCGGCCGTCACCCGGTCGGCCTGCCCACCGAACGGGTCTGGCCGGTCGCGCCGCTGGTCGCCCCGCCGGAGGAGGCGGGCCCGGCGCTCGCCGACGTGGCCGGCTATCCGGCGGCCGCGCTCTTTCTCGACCGGCTCGCCCGGGTGCGCGGCGGTCCGATCGAGCCCGACGAGGTGGCGCCGCTGTCCGCGCTGGTCCGGCGGCTCGGTGGCCTGCCGATCGCCCTCGAACTGGCCGCCGCCCGGGGCCGGGTGCTGACGGTCGCGGAGATCCTCGACCGCTACGGCGACCGGGTCCTGGACCTGTCCGGCCGGCCGGCACCGGGCGCCGTCGTCTCCGTACGCGAAGCGGTCGCGGCCAGCTACCGGCTGCTCGCCCCCGACGAGCAGCGCGCCCTGCACCGGCTCGCGACCTTCCGCAACCGCTGGTCGCTGGACCTGGCCGAGGCGGTGATCGCGGACGGCCCGGTCACCGACGCGGTGCACCTGCTCGACCGGTTGCTGGAGCTGGGCCTGCTCAGCGCCCGTGGTGCCCGCGCCTTCCGGTTCCGCCTGCTGGACGTCGTCGGAGACTTCGCCCTCGAACGGGCCGCCGCCGACGGTGACCTGCCCGCCGCCCGGCACCGGCACGCGCGGGTGCTGGCCGACCTGGCCCAGGAGATCGCGCCCGACCTCAAGGGCGGGCACCTGGCCGAGGCCGCCGCCCGCCTCGACGACGTCGCGGGCGACCTGGGCGCGGCGCTGACCTTCGCGGCCCGCGAAGACCCGCACGTCGCGTTGCGCCTCGCCGCCGCGCTGCCACGGTGGTGGCGGTTCCGCGGCCGCGACGTCACCGGCCGGCAATGGCTGCGCCGGCTGTTGGCCGATCCGCGGACGGCCGACGCCGACCCGCTGGTCCGGGCCTGGGCCAAGGTCGGGCTGGCCCAGCTCGCTCTCGAACACGGCTCGGGCGGTGAGGAGATCGGCTCGGCCGACGCCGCGCTGGCCGACTTCATCGCGCTCGGCGACGTGCCGGGGCAGCTCACCGCGCATACCCAGCTGGCCGCCCTGTGGATGACGGCCGGTGGCTACGAGCGGGCCCGCCGGCACGGCGCCGCCGCGCTCGACCTGGCCCGCGCGAGCGCCCGGATCCGTGACATGGCGGTCGCGGAGAACAACCTGACCTGGCACGAGATCCGCGAGGGCGACCTGAGCGCCGCCCGGTCCCGGCTCGCGGAGGTGGACCGGCTGGCCAGCCGGTGCGGCGAGCACCGGCTGCGAGCGGTAGCGGTGGCGAATCTCGCTGAGGTGGAGCGCCTCGACGGCCGGTTCGACGACGCGGCGCGGCTGGGCCGGGACGCGATCGTCGAGCTGGAGGAGGTCGGCGACCCCGGCCAGCGGCGCCGGGTGCTCGCGACGGTCGGCCTGGCGCTGGCCGACAGCGGACGGGTCACCGAGGCGGTCGCGGTGCTGGCCGAGCTCCGGGGGCCGGATCCGCATCCGCCGGCCGACGGGCCGGCCGCGATCGTCGAGGCGGCGATCGCGCTGCGGCGGGGCGAGGAGAAGCGGGCGGCGGAGATCTTCGCGGTCGCGGTGGAGGCCTACGCCGGCGCACATGACCCGCGCGACACGGTGGAGGCCCTGGTCGGCGTGGTGCGGAGCGCCCCGGAGGCCGATCGCCGCCGGGAGGCGGTGGCACACCTCGCCACGCTCTGCCGTACGGGCGGGATCACGCTGCTGCCCCGGGAGCGGGACCTGCTCGGCGGGGAAGCGATGCGACAGCTGGAAGATCTGCTCTGAGCCGCGGCAGGGCGTGGACGACCGGCGCTTGATGCGCCCCCCACACGCCGGTCGTCACAACGCCCCGGTAACGCGGCGTGAACGTAGGCACCCCCGTTGCCCCGCCTAGGCCTCGGCCGCGCCGCGTCCCCCTGCAGAGATCACCTTAGTCCGGGCCGCCGGGCGATTTGCGGGGAAAGGTGGGTTTTTCGGCAACGCAGAGTGGTGCTTCTGCCGGTAGTTCTGCCGGTTACTACCTCGTTCGAGTCAGCCGGCTGGGACGATCGGGATGGCGTTCTCCTCCGAGCTGCCGGCCGTCGCGCACGGGTTGACCGCATCGCGGATGGTCCGCAGCGACCCGAGCGTCTGCTCGAGCTGGACGGGGGTGAGCTGACCGATGAACCAGCGCTGCACCAGCTCAAGATGCCCGGGCAGGATCTCCTCGAGCCGGGCCAGGCCGGCCTCGGTGATCACCGCGAACGAGCTGCGGCGGTCGCTCGGGCAGGCCTCGCGGCGGATCAGACCACCGCGGTCCATCCGGTCGACGACGCGGGTCACCCCGCTGGTGGACAGCGACGTCTGGCCGGCCAGATCGGTCATCCGCAGGCGATGCTGGGGCGAGCGGGCGAGGCGCATCAGCACCTCGAACTCGACCGGGGACACCCGGTGTTGCTCGAACTGGGCGGCGAAGCGGCTGCTCAGCCCCGTGAACGCCTCGGCGAACAGGCCGATGGCGGTCAACCGGGGGTCATCAAAATCGGTAGCCACGCCAGCCATGTTACCCCGTTCGCTTGACAGGGGGAATATTGCTTGGCATATAGTTGCTCCGTCAGACAACAACTTGACTCTGCTTCGAGAGGAACTGTCATGACCGACTCCGTCGCCAGCACCCGCGAGTTCGAGGGTCTCCAGATCCCGGCCGCCGGCACCTACCAGCTGGATGCCGCGCACAAGCGGGTCGGCTTCGTGGTGCGTCACCTGATGGTCAGCAAGGTGCGCGGCAACTTCGCCGAGGCTGATGCGACCATCACCATCGCCGAGGACCCGCTGCAGTCTTCGGTCACCGCGTCGATCACGACCGCGAGCGTGCAGACCGGCAACGTCGACCGCGACAACCACCTGCGCACCGGCGACTTCTTCGAGGCCGAGAAGTACCCGGCGATCACCTTCCGCAGCACCGGCATCAAGTCGCACGCCGGCGCCGAGTTCGTCCTCGACGGTGAGCTCACCATCAAGGACGTCACCAAGGCGGT
>NZ_QHHV01000283.1:0-2881 GCF_003947245.1 Actinoplanes sp. ATCC 53533
AGCGGGAGACCAGCGTGGTCGGCTCGTCCTCCAGCGGCAGCACCCGGCGCGGTCCACCCGGGACGCCCGCGCCGTCACCACCGAGGCCCTGGAGCTCTTCCTCGGTGAAGATCGGGGCTTCGTATTCACCCGGATCGCGGTAGTCGTCGCGGGAGTCCGTCCCGTAGCCGGCGCTCGGCGAATAGCCAGCGTCAGGCGAGTAGCCAGGGCCGGCCGAGGCCGCACCCCGGCGATACTCCGGAGCGTCGTCGAACGCCGGATCGTTGTAGCCGAAGTCTTCGTCGTCGTCGCGAGGGCGGCGCGCACCCTCGTCATCAGGTTGCCGCGGCTCGCCAGGACCCATCAGGTGATGTTAAGCGACGAGGTTGGTGAAGAACGTTCCGAAACCACGAGCAATGTCCCCGATGGTGTCACCCAGTGACTCGAACACCGCGGCGGCCGAGTTGGGGTTGAACGCAATGAAGAAGATCAAGAATGCGATGCCAAGCCAGGTGAGAACCTTCTTGATCATGGCGGGCCTTCTCCTCCGTTGCGGGTGACGGTCATCGCCGCGGCAACACTCACGGTATCAGTTTCGCTGCTCTGTGTGAACAATGTGGCCGAAAAGCCGATACCGCCCCCGCCGGGCCAGGCCTCGGAGTTCAGGCCTTGCCGTGCAGGTACGGGCTCGGCGCCCCGTACACGAGCTCGGGCGGCACCCCGTCGGACAGGTCGTGCAGGACGACATGCTCGGCCAGGAAGTAGCCCGCGCTTGCCGGCCACGCTACCGCATAGAGCCACATTCCTTTGGCTTCACTCACATAGGCGCTGCGATCTTCCGGAGACTTCACGCACCACAGTGGAGTCGGGTGCCCGCCCGCCTTGATCTTGGCGTGCGGGCCGGCGTGCCCGCCCGGGTCACGCGCCTCGAGCGCCTCGGCGATCAGATGACCGGGATCGAGACCGGGGATGCCGGCGAAGCGGGTGCCGAGGCCCACGCCGGGCTGCTCGGAGATCAGCACCAGCTCGGCCGGTCCGCCGCCGAGTGGATCCGGGCCGCTGCAGGCGAGCGCCGTCGCGCGTACGCCGGAACGCTCGTCGCCCGCCCAGCCCACGCCGGTGACCATCCAGCCGGGCGGGAGCGGCCAGGGACACCACAGCGGCATGTGCTCGACGGTGGGCGCGGGCCGGCTCCGCACGCTGTCGATGATCTCGGGGCCGATGTGCTCCGCGACATGAAACGGAGAGACGTCGCCACAGTCGTCGCAGCGCCAATCACTGTGCATCAGGTCCGGCGGCCGGACCTGCGCAGCACAACGGGGGCAACTCACTGTGACACCCACCCTCTTAAGGTGGGGCCCGACAGGGCCCCCGTCAAGCGGATCGGCAGAACCCGGGCCATCCCGGGCCGGTCGGCGATGATCACCCGGGCGGGGGACCAGCGTGCTCGCGCACCCAGGAGTGCATGGCGATGCCGCTCGCCACGCCCGCGTTGATCGACCGGGTGGAGCCGTACTGGGCGATCGAGAACAGCGCGCTGCACGCCGCGCGGGCGGCGGCGGAGAGCCCTGGTCCCTCCTGACCGAAGATCAGCACGCACTCCCGCGGCAGGGTGACGGACTCCATGGGCCGCGAACCCGGCAGGTTGTCGATGCCGATGATCGGCAGCGACGCGGCCGCCGCCCAGCCGGTGAACTCCTCGATCGTCGGGTGGTGGCGCACGTGCTGGTAGCGATCGGTGACCATGGCACCCCGCCGGTTCCACCGCCGCAGGCCGACGATGTGCACCTCGGCGGCGAGGAAGGCGTTGGCGTTGCGGACCACCGTGCCGATGTTGAAGTCGTGCTGCCAGTTCTCGATCGCGACGTGGAAGCCGTGCCGGTGCTGGTCGAGATCGGTGACGATCGCTTCGCGCCGCCAGTAGCGGTACCGGTCGACGACATTGCGCCGATCGCCCTGCGCGAGCAGCTCGGGGTCGTAATGCTGATCCGGGGGCCACTCGCCGGGCCAGGGGCCGACGCCGACCTCAAGCTCGGGCTCGGCCTCGGGGGCGTCCACTACGAGCGGGGTCGCGGGCTCAGCCATGGTCGCGGAATCGTCGGCCGTCATGGTCGAGCAGGCTAACCAGGGGCCCGCGGGCCGCACCTGGGGGGAGACGCAATGAGCGGCGGGGCCCTCCCCGGCACCCGCCGCCCACGCTCTGTTGAGGAAGAGTCTGCCTTACCCTGCGTATCTATGTGAAGGGTTCCCGATAGTGACTCAGCTCACATTTAACTTTGTTTTCTATTACGTTCAGTGGTGACCTCGTCGTTATCAAGCTGCGACACTGACCATCCGGACCACTCAGCGAGGCAGCCGGGGCAGCAAACCGGACGGCGCGGCATCCGAACTACGGGGAGCGCTCTCCCTACTTTGCGTTACTCTGAGTTGCCCAAGGTCGCCGTCGCGGTCCCGGAAAGGTGCCGCAGACCACGTGTCGCCGGCGCCGAGCCGGGAATCAGTAGGGGTGACGGCGGGTTGAGAACGCACGTAGGCCAATTTCCCGTGGCCTTTTTCCCGTGGACGGAGAGATCATGGCGACCGTTGCGCTGACCACAGAGAATTTCGACGAGGTGACCGGCAAGGGCGGCATCGTCCTGGTCGACTTCTGGGCCAGCTGGTGCGGGCCTTGTGTCCGCTTCGCGCCGACGTACGAGCGCTCGTCGGAGAAGCACACCGAGATCACCTTCGGCAAGGTCGACACCGAGGCGCAGCAGGAACTGGCCGCGAAGTTCGACATCCGCTCGATCCCCACGATCATGGCAGTGCGCGACGGCGTCATCGTCTTCTCGCAGCCCGGCGCCCTCCCCGAGTCGGCGCTCGAGTCCCTGATCGACCAGGTCGAGAAGCTCGACATGGAAGA
>NZ_QHHV01000284.1:0-24341 GCF_003947245.1 Actinoplanes sp. ATCC 53533
AACGGACGGTCATCGGCAAGCACGCGCTGCGTTCGGGCCTGACCCCGCTGGTGACCGTCTTCGGCCTGGACCTGGGCGCCCTGCTGGGCGGCGCGATCCTCACCGAGGCGGTGTTCAACCTGCGCGGCCTCGGCTATCAGGCGCTGACGGCGATCCGCGGCAACGACCTGCCGGTGATCCTCGGCGTCACGCTGATCGCGGCGTTCTTCATCGTCTTCATCAACCTCATCGTCGATGTGCTGTACGGCTTCATCGACCCGCGGGTCCGGCTGGGCTGAGGAGAGAACCACATGTCTACCGACTCGCTCGCCGGCCTCACCCTGCCGGGCGACCGCAACACCCGACCGTTCCTCGAGGTCAAGGACCTCACCGTCACCTTCGAGACCGACGACGGCGTCGTCCAGGCGGTGTCCCAGTCGTCGTTCGCCGTCGAGCGCGGCAAGACGCTGGGCATCGTCGGCGAGTCCGGCTCGGGCAAGAGCGTGACGTCGCTGGCCGTCCTGGGCCTGCACCGCACCCGCAGCAACGCCAAGGTCGAGGGCCAGGTCTGGCTGGACGACCAGGAGCTCGTCACGGCGACCGACGAGCAGGTCCGCCAGCTCCGCGGCGGCAAGATGGCGATGATCTTCCAGGACCCGCTGAGCGCGATGCACCCCTACTTCACGGTCGGGGCGCAGATCGTCGAGGCGTACCGGGTGCACAACCCGAAGGCGTCCAAGAAGGAGGCCCGGGAGCGGTCGATCGACATGCTGGCCCGGGTCGGCATCCCGCAGCCGGAGAAGCGGTTCAGCGCCTACGGCCACCAGTTCTCCGGCGGCATGCGCCAGCGCGCGATGATCGCGATGGCGCTGGTCAACGACCCCAAGCTGCTGATCGCCGACGAGCCGACCACCGCCCTCGACGTGACCGTGCAGGCCCAGATCCTGGACCTGATCCGGGACCTGCAGGAGGAGTTCGGCTCGGCGGTCATCATGATCACCCATGACCTGGGCGTGGTGGCCGAACTGGCCGACGACGTCCTGGTCATGTACGGCGGAAAGATCATCGAGCGGGGCCCGGCGGCGGACGTGTTCCACAGCCCGCAGCACCCGTACACCTGGGGTCTGCTCGGTTCCATGCCCCGCCTCGACCGGGACGTCCGCGAGCGGCTCAACCCGGTCAAGGGCTCGCCGCCGAGCCTGATCAACCTGCCCTCGGGCTGTGCCTTCCACCCCCGCTGCCCGTACGCGGGCCGCAACGGGGAGCGATCCTTCACCGACGTGCCCGAGCTGCGCGGCGGGGTGCACGCGGTCGCCTGTCACCTGCCGGCCGAGGACCGCCGGCAGATCTTCACGCAGGAAGTCGCTCCGAACCTGTGAGCGCGAGCGGGAGTGAGAACATGCACCGGAGCGACGACCCAGTGAAGGGCCAGAAGAGCATGCCCAACGTGGCTCAGCGCGAGAACCTGCTCGAGGTGACCGGCCTGCAGAAGCACTTTCCGATCACCAAGGGCCTGCTGCGGCGCCAGGTCGGTGCCGTGCGCGCGGTCGACGGCATCGACGTGTCGGTGCGCCAGGGCGAGACCCTGGGCCTGGTCGGCGAGTCCGGCTGCGGCAAGTCGACGGCCGGCCGGCTCTTCACCCGCATCCTGGAGCCGACCGCCGGAAAGATCGTCTTCGAGGGCCAGGACGTCAGCCACCTGAACACCACGCAGATGCGCCCGCTGCGCCGCGACGTACAGATGATCTTCCAGGACCCGTACTCGTCGCTGAACCCGCGGCACACGGTCGGCTCGATCATCGCCGCGCCGCTGCAGATCCAGAAGATCCCGACGCCGAAAGGCGTCAAGGTGGCCGTGCAGGACCTGCTCAAGCTGGTCGGGCTCAACCCGGAGCACTACAACCGCTATCCGCACGAGTTCTCCGGTGGCCAGCGCCAGCGCATCGGCATCGCCCGCGCGCTCGCGCTGCGCCCCAAGCTGATCGTCGCCGACGAGCCGGTCTCGGCCCTGGACGTCTCGATCCAGGCCCAGGTCGTCAACCTCCTCGACGACCTGCAGCGCGAATTCGACCTGACCTACGTGTTCATCGCGCACGACCTGTCGGTGGTCCGGCACATCTCGGACCGGGTAGCGGTCATGTACCTCGGCAAGATCGTGGAGATCGCCGACCGCAACGAGCTCTACAAGAACCCCCGACACCCCTACACGGTGGCGCTGATGTCGGCGGTCCCGGTGCCGGACCCGTCCCGACGCGACCGCGCCCAGCGCGAGCGGGTGCTGCTCACCGGCGACGTGCCCAGCCCGATCAACCCGCCGTCGGGCTGCCGCTTCCGGACCCGCTGCTGGAAGGCGCAGGACATCTGCGCGACGGAAGAGCCGCCGCTGGTGCCGCGCCTGACCGACCCGGAGTCGCACCAGACGGCGTGCCACTTCCCGGTCGCCGAATCAGAGATCGTCGTGGGGCGTTCCCCGGCCGGGACGTCCGCGTAGGGAGCCCGCCGGGCGAGATCAAGAGCTAAGCAAGATCAAGATCAAGGTCAGGTCGTGCGTGGTTGCATGGTGCTGACCGTCGCTCCCGCCGGGGCCGGGCGCGAGGAGCCAGGCGCCTTGGCGGCGCCAGAACGGCTCCTCGCACCCTTCATTCCGCGTGCGTGGTCACCCGATTCAACCCCAGGTGATCTGCGGGCTCGGGTAGAAGTCGACGCCCCGGGCAGTCCAGCGGGGGCCGTAGGAGCCCAGGCGGGATGCGAACGATGTCCAGTCGTGGGTGCTCGCCGGCGACCAGCCGAGCTCGGCGATGGCCGGCAGGCGCGGGAAGGCCATGAACTCGATGTGGTCCAGGTTGCGCAGCGTCTCCGACCAGAGCGGCGCCTCGACGCCCAGGATCGCGGATTCGGGCAGGCCGGCGACGCGGGTCGCCGGGTTCCAGTCGTAGGCGGTGCGCACCTCGATGTAGCCCGCCCAGGACAGGCCCAGCGGCGTGTTCCGGTCGTACTTCATGTCCAGGTAGGCCTGGTTCGCCGGGGACATGACCACCTTGGTCCCGCGGGCGGCGGCGGCCACCACGGTTGGGTTGGTGGTGGCGGTGTCCCAGTACTGGGCGACGGCGTTCGCCGAGGCCGGTGACTTGGCGATCTCGTTCCAGCCGTACGCGGTCTTGCCGTGCTTCGCCACCAGGGGCAGCACCCGCTGCTGGAACGTCAGGTAGTCGGCGTCGGTGGTGGCGTGTGCCTCGTCGCCGCCGATGTGCAGGTACGGCCCGGGCGTGAGCGCGGCCAGCTCGCGGATGACGTCCGCCACGAACCGGTATGTCGTCTCGGAGCCGATGCACAGCGAGCTGTAGCCCACCGCGGTGTCGGTGCGCGGCGGCGGCGCGACCCCGTCGCAGGTCAGCTCGGGATAGGCCACCTGCGCCGCGTTGACGTGGCCGGGCATGTCGATCTCCGGCACGATCGTCACGTAGCGGGCGGCCGCGTAGCGGACCAGCTCCCGGTAGTCGGCCTTGGTCAGGTAGCCGGGGCCGGTGCCGTCGACCCCCGTACCGGGTCCGCCTCCGACGGTGGCCAGCCGCGGCCAGCTGTCGATCTGGATCCGCCAGCCCTGGTCGTCCGCGAGATGCAGGTGCAGATAGTTGACCTTGAATCGGCTGATCTCGTCGATGTAGGCCTTGATCTCGTCCGGGGTGTGGAAGTGCCGCGCCACGTCGAGCATCGCCCCGCGGTAGGCGAAGCGCGGATAGTCGACGATGCTGCCGCCGGCCACGCGCCATGCGCGGCGCACCAGGGTCGGCGAATCGATTTCCCGGGGCAGCAGTTGGCGCAGGGTCTGCGCGCCGGCGAACAGCCCGGCCGGCTTGTTCGCCCGGATCGTCACTTTCGTGCGGTCGACGCTGAGCCGGTAGCCCTCGTCTCCGAGCCGCGCGTCGCCGGCGCCGAGCAGCAACGAGATGGTGGGCAGGACCGGCGGGGCGGCGGCCCGGACCGGCAGCGGATAGCCGGTGGCGGGACGCAGCGCGCGGGCCAGCTGATCACCCACGGCCCGCGCCGCCGCCGAACCGGGCTGCGTGCGAATCACCGTGAGCGCACCGAGCCGGAATTCGGCACCGGCGACGGGCCGGACCTCGGCAGGCACGGGAATGACGCTGCCGAGGGCCGGAGTGGCGGCGGGAGCGGCGGCGGCCGCGGTAGGGAGCGCGCCGACGGGCAGCCCGAGAGCTGCGACGATGAGCATGCGGGTCACGACAGGTCTGGCCACGGACCCGACGCTACATTCGGGACTGTCTATCTGTAAAGCTTCCGTGCAGTCCGCGCCCCGCCGGGTCAGCCCTCCGGGCGATTGAGGATGCCGACCGCGATGGCGTGGACGGCATCGAGGTCCGCCGGGTCCTTGAGCGTCGCCTTCGCGCCCGTCACGGCGTACCACTCGTCGGCCTGCTGGTATTGGACGCGGACCGTGGCCTGATCGCCGGAGAGCTCCGTCCGCAGGGTGAGATCGCCGGTGATGACACCCACCTCGTCGGTCATCACCCCGCCCTGACCGGCGGTGATGTCGGTGCTCTTGCTGGTGGTGGCGTCGGCGGGGGGCGCGGCGTCGGCGGCTGCGGACGCCGCGGTGGGCTCGGGTGTTGTCATCAGCACTTCTCCAGCATGTCGGTCAGCGCAGCCTTCTCCTTGGCGGTCACCGTGAGCTTCCACTGGCTCTTGACCACGATCCAGTCCTGAGCGTATTGGCACCAGGAGCCGGTCTGCTCGGGTTTCCAGGTGGATGGGTTCTGGTCACCCTTTGACCTGTTCGACGAGGCCGAAACCGCCACCAGCTGAGGATCTTCGAGGTCGTTGGCGAAGTCCTTGCGCTGCGCCGTGGTCCACGAGGCCGCGCCCGAGCGCCAGGCCTCGGCCAGCGGCACCACGTGGTCGACGTCGACCTTGGCCGGGTCGGTGATCTTGTCGCCGTCGTAGATGCTGATCCAGGTGCCCGCGACCACGTTGCAGCCGGAGAGCTTGACCTTGGTGCCGTCGCGCTTGAGCACCGAGTCGCGGATGTCGCAGTTGCTGCCGGTGCTGTTCCAGTGCGGGAATTTCTCCCGGCTGTAGCCGCTCATCGAGCCGGTCTTGGCGACGACCTTCAGCTTGCCGAGCTTCGCCTTGGCGTCGGTGGGATCGGTGGTCGTGGTGGTGGTGCTGTCACCGGTCGACTCCGAGCCCGCGCCGTTCTCGGCGGGCACTTCGCAGCCGGCGGTGACGGTCAGAGTCAGGAGGGCGGCGGCGACACGCAGGGTCCACAGAGGAGTAACACGAGGGGGCACCCACTAAGCGTATGCGGCCTACGCCCTTTTCGCCCAAGTCGTCATCCGTGCCGCAAACGTTCCGCGCGCCGCCGGGGTGCACCCGGCGGCGCGCGGAAATGCTCAGCGGACGCGGTTGACCGCGCTGGTCACTGCCTTCATGGAGGCGGTGACGATGTTCGCGTCGAGCCCGACGCCCCAGACCGTCTGGCCGTTGACCTCGCACTCCACGTACGCGGCGGCCTGCGCGTCGTGACCCGAGGACAGCGCGTGCTCGGCGTAGTCGAGCACCCGGACCTGGACGCCCAGCGGCTGCAGCGCGTGCACGTACGCGTCGATCGGGCCGTTGCCGACCCCGACGACCGGGCGCCGGGTGTTGCGGTGCCGGACCTCGGCGTCGATCTCGACCTTGCCGTCCACGGTGGCCGTGCTGTAGCGCTCCAGATCGACGATGCCGAACTGCTGGTGATCGACCAGGTATTCGCCGGCGAAGATGTCCCACATCTGTTGCGGGCCGACCTCGCCGCCGGAGGAGTCGGTGAACTGCTGCACCACGCCGGAGAACTCGATCTGCAGCCGCCGCGGCAGGTCGAGCTTGTGCTCCTCCTTCATGATGTACGCCACCCCGCCCTTGCCGGACTGCGAGTTGACCCGGATCACGGCCTCGTAGCTGCGGCCGACGTCCTTCGGGTCGATCGGCAGGTAGGGCACGCCCCAGGTGAAGGCGTCGACCTCGACGCCGGCCTCGGCCGCGTCCTCGTTCAGCGCGGTCAGGCCCTTCTTGATCGCGTCCTGGTGCGAGCCGGAGAAGGCCGTGTAGACCAGGTCACCGACGTACGGGTGCCGCTCGTGCACCGGCAGCTGGTTGCAGTATTCGACCGCGCGCTTGATCTCGTCGATGTCCGAGAAGTCGATCATCGGGTCGATGCCCTGGGAGAAGACGTTCAGCCCCAGCGTCACCAGGTCGACGTTGCCGGTGCGCTCGCCGTTGCCGAACAGGCAGCCCTCGACGCGGTCGGCGCCGGCCAGCACGCCCAGCTCGGCGGCGGCGACGGCGGTGCCGCGGTCGTTGTGCGGGTGCAGGCTCAGGATGATGCTCTCCCGCCGCGGCAGGTGGCGGTGCATCCACTCGATCGAGTCGGCGTACACGTTGGGGGTGGCCATTTCCACCGTGGCCGGCAGGTTGATGATCAGCGGGCGGTCCGGCGTCGGGTCGATGACGTCGATGACCGCCGAGCAGATCTCCAGCGCGTATTCCAGCTCGGTGCCCGTGTAGGACTCGGGCGAGTATTCGTAGAAGATCTCGGTGTCCGGGGTGTGGATCTCCGCGTATTTCTGGCAGAGCCGCGCGCCGGTCGTCGCGATGTCGGTGATCCCGGCCTTGTCCAGTCCGAACACGACCCGGCGCTGCAGCGTCGAGGTCGAGTTGTAGAAGTGCACGATGGCGCGCTTGGCGCCGCGGATCGACTCGAAGGTGCGGTCGATCAGGTGCTCGCGGCACTGCACCAGCACCTGGATGGTGACGTCGTCCGGGATCAGGTCCTGCTCGATCAGCTGGCGGACGAAGTCGAAGTCGGTCTGGCTGGCGGCCGGGAAGCCGACCTCGATCTCCTTGTAGCCCATCCCGACCAGCAGGTTGAACATGCGGCGCTTGCGCTCGGGGGACATCGGGTCGATCAGCGCCTGGTTGCCGTCGCGCAGGTCGACCGCGCACCAGCGAGGCGCGGTCTCGATGCGCCGGGCCGGCCACTGCCGGTCGGGCAGATCAACAACAAACTGCTGGTGGTACGGCTGGTAACGCTCGAACGGCATGCGGCTCGGGCGCTGGCGAGCGATGGCGTCGCCAGTTACGTCAGTGCTGGAAGACATGGTGAGGGCTCCTGAAGAGTGGTCAGTTCCGAAGAACGACCGGCGCGCATCAGCTCCGCGACGAGGTGCCGGCCTGGGATGGGGCCTCGTCGCGGCAGCGAAGGAGGAGCGTCTGCCACATGTCGAACGTCACCCTACGTGATCATCTTGAGGGATTCCAACCCTACGCCCGGATGGTGGGAAGTGGGTGCTCAGGCCCGGCCTGCTTCACGCGGGCGCGACCGGTTGGGCCGGCACCTCGGCCGGCTCGGTCGTCGGCGTGGGCGAAGGGGCGTCCTGCCCCATCGGCTCGCCGCCGGTCACCGGGCCGGGCAGGTCGATCGTCGCCGGGGCCGCGCCCGGCGCGCCGGCGATGGTCAGCGTGCCGAACTTGACCCGGGCGGCGGTGAGCAGGCCGTCGGCGGCGTAGCAGTAGATGCCCACATCGACCGGCGCGGAGAGCGAGGCGGAGATGGTGTCGATCGAGAAGCAGCTCCCGGAGGAGCCCTTGAGCGGCTGGGCGGCGGTCACGGACAGGGCGGACTGGCGGTCGGTGAAGACCGGCAACCACTGCCGGAAGATCCGCTGGATCTTCGGGTCGTAGCTCCGGGGGACGCGCTTGCCGGGGCTGGCCACCCGCACGCAGGACGGGCTGACCGGGTTGGTCGCCGAGGGGATCGCGCACTGGAAGACCCCCGCCGGCAGCTGCGCGACGGACACGTCGGCCGTGCCGCCGAGGGCCCCGGACGGGATGTCCACCCGCCAGCTTCCGTCGTTCGCGACCGTCGCGAGCACCGAGCGCGGGGCGTAGCCGGGCGCTTCCAGGGTGTAGATCGCGGAGAAGCGGTGGTCCTCGGCCAGGGCGGCGCGCGCGGCCAGCGCGACCCGGGCGTCCTGGTCCGGTGCTGGGACGGACAGCGAGGGGGACGGGGTCGGCTTCACCGCGGGCGCCGAGTCGCCGCAGGCGGAGACGCCGACGGTCAGCAGGGCGGCGGCCAGCGCGGGCAGCACGCGCTTGGCGGGGCGGGAACGCATCGAGACATTCTCGCCTCTCGGCGCCCGGACCGGTCGTTGCGGGCACAGGAACCTTTTCCCGGCGTGTCGCACGGTCCACCGGGCCGGAATCTGGGATCGCGTGTCAGTGATCAGGACGGCCGCCGCTAGTCTGGGTGTCGATTGACTGACTGGCGCCGCCGGCCTTTCCTGATCCGGGCCAGGCGGCGTCGGCACGTGTGGGGTGGAAAGGAGCCGGCTGCCGTGGCCCTCGTGGTGCAGAAGTACGGTGGTTCGTCCGTTGGTGATGCCGAGCGCATCAAGCGGGTGGCCGAGCGCATCGTGGCCGCCCGAAAGGCCGGCGACGATGTGGTGGTCGTGGTGTCCGCGATGGGCGACACCACCGACAACCTGCTCGACCTGGCCAACCAGGTGAGCCCGCTGCCGCCCGGCCGCGAGCTGGACATGCTGCTGACCGCCGGTGAGCGCATCTCGATGGCGCTGCTGGCGATGGCGATTCACAACCTGGGCTACGAGGCCCGGTCCTACACCGGCTCGCAGGCCGGCGTGCTGACCACCTCGGTGCACGGCAAGGCCCGGATCATCGACGTGACCCCCGGCCGGCTGCGGACCGCGCTGGACGAGGGCGCGATCGCGATCGTGGCCGGCTTCCAGGGCGTCTCGCAGGACACCAAGGACATCACCACGCTGGGCCGCGGCGGCTCGGACACGACCGCGGTCGCGCTGGCCGCCGCGCTGCACGCCGACGTGTGTGAGATCTACACCGACGTCGACGGCGTCTTCACCGCCGACCCGCGGATCGTCTCCAACGCCCGGCACATCAAGCAGATCACCTACGAGGAGATGCTGGAGCTCGCCGCGGGCGGGGCGAAGGTGCTGATGTTGCGATGCGTGGAATACGCGCGCCGGTTCAAGGTGCCGATCCACGTACGCTCTTCGTACTCGAACAAGCAGGGCACGCTGGTCACCGGATCGATGGAGGACGCGGGAGTGGAACAAGCGCTGATCACCGGGGTCGCCCACGACCGCAGCGAGGCGAAGATCACCATCGTCGGAGTGCCCGACGAGCCCGGCGCGGCCGGTCGCATCTTCGAGACGGTCGCCCAGGCCGAGATCAACATCGACATGATCGTGCAGAACGTGTCGACCGAGGGCACCGGGCGCACCGACATCTCCTTCACGCTGCCCAAGGCCGACGGCCCCACCGCGATGGCCGCCCTGGACAAGATCAAGGAGCAGACCCGCTTCAAGTCGCTGCTCTTCGACGACCACGTCGGCAAGGTGTCGCTGATCGGCGCGGGCATGCGTTCGCACCCGGGCGTCGCCGCGTCGTTCTTCGCCTGCATCGGCGAGGCCGGCGTCAACATCGAGATGATCTCGACCTCGGAGATCCGGGTGTCGGTGGTCTGCCGCGACAGCGACCTCGACACGGCGGTCCGGGCCGTGCACGACACGTTCGAGCTCGGTGGCAACGAGACCGCGGTGGTCTACGCCGGGACCGGCAGGTAGCCAGCGGATGCCGCGGCCGCAGCCCACGCTGGCTGTCGTCGGAGCCACCGGCTCCGTCGGCACGGTCATGCGTGAGCTGCTCACCTCGCGGCGCAACGTCTGGGGCGAGATCCGGCTGATCGCGTCCGCGCGCTCGGCCGGCAAGGAGCTGTCCTGCCGCGGCGAGCAACTCGTCGTCCGCGAGCTGACGCCCGAGGTCTTCGACGGCGTCGACGTGGCGATGTTCGACGTGCCCGACTCGGTGTCGATCGAGTGGGCCCCAGTCGCCGTCGCGCACGGCGCGACGGTGGTCGACAACTCGTCCGCGTTCCGGATGGAGGCCGACGTCCCGCTGGTCGTGCCCGAGGTCAACAAGGAAGAGCTGCGGCGCCGCCCGCGCGGCATCGTCTCCAACGCCAACTGCACCACGATGGCCATGATCATGGCGATCGCGCCGCTGCACCGCGAGTACGGCCTGCGCGAGCTGGTCCTGGCGTCGTACCAGGCGGTGTCGGGGGCCGGGCAGATCGGCGTGGACACCCTGCACGACCAGCTCACCAAGGTGGCCGGCGACCGGACCCTGGGTTCGCGCCCGGGCAACGTGCGCCAGGCCATCGGCGACGATCTCGGCCCGTTCACCGCGCCGATGGCGTTGAACGTGGTCCCCTGGTCGGGCGAGCTGGCGACGAACGGCTGGTCGTCCGAGGAGCTCAAGCTGCGCAACGAGTCCCGCAAGATCCTCGGGCTGCCGGCGCTGAAGGTCTCGGCGACCTGCGTACGGGTCCCGGTCGTGACCGGTCACTCGATTGCGGTGCACGCGGTCTTCGGCTCGGAGCTGGACGCGGAGGGCGCCCGTCAGGTGCTGCGCAACGCGCCCGGGGTGATCCTGGTCGACGACCCGGAGGCGGGCGAATATCCGATGCCGATCGACGCCGTCGGCACCGACCCGTCCTGGGTGGGCCGCATCCGCCGGGCGATGGACGACCCCCGGGCGCTGGATCTCTTCATCACCGGCGACAACATGCGCAAGGGCGCTGCGCTCAACACGGTGCAGATCGCCGAGCTGCTGGCCGCCGAGCTCAGCAAGTAGTTCGCCGCGCGAGATAATCGCTGAAGTTTCTTTACAAATACCTTCGCATCTAGTTGAGTCGATGTAACTCCCCGATCATCTAGTGCCAGTGCGTGTCCCCCGACGCACGGAAGGTGAGCCATGTCCAAAAAACGGCTCCTATCGATTGTGGCCACACTCAGCGTCGCCGTGGCGGGCGTCGCCGCGGCCCTGCTGCCCATGACGGCCTCGCATGCGGCGGAGGCCTGCGTCGCCGCGTACAACAGCTCGACGGTCTATACCGGGACCATGCGGGCCTCGTACAACAGCCACAACTGGACCGCCAAGTGGTGGACCCAGGGCGAGGCGCCGAGCACCGGCGGCTCGGGCGTCTGGGCCGACAACGGCGCCTGCGGCGGCACCACGCCCCCGCCCGGCGGCACCTGCGACTACCCGAACTGGGTGGCGGGTCAGTTCTATCCGGCCGGTTCGATCGTGAAGTACACCAACGGCGGCTACTACCGCGCGAAGAACGAGAATCCGGGCTACGACCCGGTCATCAGCACCTGGTACTGGGAGCCGTACACCTGCGGCGGCACCACCCCGCCGCCGCCCGGTTCCGGGAGCTTCCCGGTCAGCGCGGCGCAGTTCCAGCAGATGTTCCCGAACCGGATCCCGTTCTACTCCTACGCCGGGCTGATCGACGCGATCAAGAAGTATCCGGCGTTCACCACGACGGGCAGTGACACGGTGCGGAAGCAGGAGGCCGCGGCTTTCCTCGCGAACGTCAACCACGAGTCCGGCGGCCTGGTCTACGTCGAGGAGATCAACCAGGCGAACTGGCCGCTCTACTGCGACCGGTCGCAGCCGTACGGCTGCCCGGCCGGGCAGAACGCGTACCACGGTCGCGGGCCGATCCAGCTGAGCTGGAACTTCAACTACAAGGCGGCCGGGGACGCGCTCGGCATCGACCTGCTGAACAACCCGGACCGGGTCAAGAACGAGACGTCGGTGGCCTATCAGACCGCCGTCTGGTACTGGATGACCCAGCGCGGCCCGGGCACGATGACCCCGCACGACGCCATGGTCAACAGCCGCGGTTTCGGCGAGACCATCCGCAGCATCAACGGCTCGCTCGAATGCAACGGCGGCAATCCCGCACAGGTGCAGAGCCGCGTGGACGCCTACAACCGGTTCGCGAGCATCCTCGGCGTGAGCCCCGGCGGCAACCTGTACTGCTGAGGCATCACTCAGGGGCGGGAGGGGGTGCGGTCGCTGTGGCCGTACCCCCTCTGCCGGTCAAAGCGCGAGTTGCGGACGGGCCGGGACCCCGACGATGGCCGGGCTGACCGACCGGGCCGGCAGTTGCTGGGGCACGTTGCTCGGCACGAGCATGGACTCCAGCGCGGGCGCGATGGGCCGGCGCTCGTTGATCTGGATCAGGCGCGCGGCCCGGGCCAGCGAGCCGGTCTCGCCGTCCCGGAAGCCCTCGCGGTAGCCCTTCTCGTAGCGTTCGCCGCGCCCGAGAGCGCGACCGATTGCGAAGCAGGACGAGCCGGCGAGGGCTAACAGGAAGAGCAGCGCGAAGGGTGTCACGACCAGCCTTTCAGCGAATTTGTTGGCCTATAGCCCGCAAAATAGCCGAAACCGGACAAGGTTAAGCCACGCCCGCAGATCAACTACGCGTACGGGTGACTTTTGTTTCAGTCGGCGCCGCCGCGGCTCCCGCCGCCGGTCCGCGGCTGAGCAGGGGCGGCAGATCGGCCGGATCCGTCGGCCGGCACAGGTGGTATCCCTGGCCGTAGGAACACCCGAGCCGCCGCAGCGCCTCGAGCTGGGCCGCGTTCTCGATGCCCTCGGCCACCACCCGCAGCCCGAGGATGTGCCCGAGCTCGACGATCGTCCGGACCAGGGCCAGATCCTCGCTGGTCAGCTCCGCCCGCGCGATGAAAGCCCGGTCGATCTTCAGCTCGTCGACCGGCAGTTCCCGCAGGTACGCCAGCGACGAATACCCGGTGCCGAAGTCGTCGATCGACAACTGCACGCCCAGCTCCCGCAGGCTGGCCAGCGACGCCACCGCCGCGTCCGGATCGCTCATCAGCACCGACTCGGTCAGCTCCAGCGTCACCGCGCTCGACGGCAGGCCGGCCACCGCCAGCGCCCGGGTCACGTTGGCGGCGAACCGCGGATGCACGAGCTGATGCCCGGAGACGTTGACGTTGAGGGCCAGCTCGGGATTCGTCCGGCGCCACGCCGCCACCTGGGCCGCGCTGGTCTCCAGCACCCACTGCCCGATGTCCACGATCAGCCCCGACTCCTCCGCGATCGGGATGAAGTCGACCGGCGAGACCAGGCCGCGCCCCGGGTGGTGCCAGCGGATCAGCGCCTCAACCCCGGCGATCTCGCCGGTGCCCAGCCGCACCAGGGGCTGGTACTGCAGCCGGAACTCGCTTTCCTGCAGGGCGCGCTGCAGGTCGCCGCGCAGGTTCAGATGGTTCAGCGCCTCGGTGTGCATGTGCGGCTCGTAGACCACGACCCGGCCGGTCCCGTCCTTCTTGGCCCGGTACATCGCCATGTCCGCCTTACGCAGCAGCCCGTCGGAGTCCCCGGCCGCCGCCCGGCTGATCGCCACCCCGATGCTCGCCCCGATGAAGACGTCCCGGCCCGAGATCCGGAACGGCTCCTTGACCGCGGCGACGATCCGTTCAGCGACGGCGATGGCGGCGTCGACGGGTGAGTTGTGCATCAGCACCGCGAACTCGTCGCCACCGAGGCGGGCGGTGGTGTCGCTGGCCCGGACACAACCCCGGACCCGGCCGGCCACCGCGGCCAGCAACTGGTCGCCGGCCTCGTGGCCCAGGCTGTCGTTGACCGCCTTGAACCGGTCCAGGTCGATGAAGAGCACGCTGGTCGGCTCGGTCACCCCGCCCCGGGACGCGAGCACCCGGTTGAAGATCTTCAGGAACAGGCCGCGGTTCGGCAGGCCGGTCACCGGGTCGTGGTGCGCCTCGCGGACCGCCTCGACCGTACGGGCGTCCGTCAGCGCGAGACTGACCTGCTGCGCGAAGGCGGCGAGTTGGTCGCGCTGCTCCGCGTACCGGTCGGCGCGGCCCGGCAGCTGGGCGACCAGGCTGCCGGCCATCTCGCCGGTCACCCGGAACGGCGCGGCGATGACCGTGCCCCGGTCCGGATCCGCCGGATCGGTCGGGCGCATCAGGACGCTGCCGGTGGACATCGCCTCGCGGGCCTCGCTGTGCGAACCCTCCGGATCGGCGAAGCCGCAGCCGTGCGCCCCGGAGGTCGAGGCCACACTGAGCCGCCGGGCCTGGCCGGCCTCGGCCAGGATGAGAGCCACGGGTACGCCACCGAGCAGTGCGGCCGTGCCGCTGGTGACCGTGTCCAGGATCTCCGGCAGCGGCTTGCGGTTGGAGATCTCCCGCTGGATCGTCAACAGCGCCTCGACCAGCATCCGCCTCGTCTGCGACTGCTCCAGCAGCACGAGTCGCTCGGCGGCCTCGCGTTCGCGCTCCGCGCGTACCGTCCGCTCCGCGCTCAGCACCCGGATGCTGCGCAGGGCCAGGCCCAGCACCTGGGCCATGCCCTGCAGCACCTGCCGTTCCTCCGCGGCCACCGGCCCGTCCAGCCGGGCCACGATCAGGGCGCCGGACAGGTCCGAGCCTAGGCTGTTCGGCACCGCGTACAGATCACCGATCGCGGCGACCGGCAGGGTGCCCGCCGCCAGCGCGAGGGCCTGCAGTTCCTTGACCGGCACGTCGGCGCCGAAGCCCCAGGCGCCGCGCACCTCCTCGTTGAGCACGACGGCGCCCACCTCGGCGTCGACCATCTCGGCGGCCCGTTCCACCGCGAGCATGATCGCCGCTGACTCGTCCGCCGCGGCCGTCACGGCCGCGAAGTACTCGGTGAGCTGGTACATCGACCAGGTGAACATCAGGCCAGCGCCAGGGTGACAAGAGTCAGGGCGTGGGTTCCCGACGAGCCGCGGACCCGAGCGATCTCGCCCATGGTGTAGAAGCCGCCGAACGGCACCTCGCCCAGCACCGCCCGGATGGCCGCGACCTCCTGCTGAGTGCCGTCCGGCCCGAGAACGCCGCGCCGACCGCCGCAGTCGAAGGTGAACAGGCCCAGCGGCGGCGCGCCCCCGAGACCGGCGACCGCCTCGGCACAGGACTGCCCGGCCCCGTCGATCATCGCCTGCTGCTCGCTGTCCATCAGCCAGCAGACCGCGCCCTGCGGCACGGTCGCGGTCGCGAGGACCGACCGGTCACTCTCGTCGCCGGCGTGAATCACCCGGATGTCGTCACCGCTGCGCCGGGACAGGCCCAGCGCGAGCAGTGTGGCGACACCGTCGAAGAGGTCGGCCGTGGCGGGCGCCCCGCGCCGGCGCTGTAGCACGTCCAGCGCCGGCTCGCCGTCCAGTTGGAGGATCCGGCACCCCTCGCTGCTGGTGACCACCATCGCCGGTTCGGTCCGGTGCCAGCCGTGCGCGATGCCGATCCCCAGCGGCGCCTCGGAACCGAGGGCGATGCCCACCACCGCGCCGGACAGCACCCGGTCGTCGTGGAACTGGAAGGAACGCTTCGAGCCGCGGTCGTCGCCGGAGAACCCGCCGATCAGCGGCACGGCCGCGCCGACCACCGAATACGCGCCGCGGACGATCTCCTGCGGGTCGCCGGCCAGGCCGTCGCAGAGCAGCATCAGCGCGGTGTGCGGGCGGTCCATGCCGACCATGGCGGCGGCCACGTCCGCCCCCGCCGCGCGGTGGCCGTGCCCGCCGGTGTGCGCCACCCGGGTCCGGACCGTGAACCCGTCGCCGCCCAGAGCGGTCACCGCCACGGTGCCCACCGCCGCGCCGCCGCTGGACGAGAGCTCGCCCAGCGTGGTGCTGCCGACGATCGCCGCCGCGGACCCGGCCTCGGCCCGCACCCCGGCCAGCAGCGAGTGCAGGTCATGGCCGGTGGAACAGAAGACAAGAACCAACCTCGGGGTACGCCCGTCGAGCGCGCTGGCCGCAGCCTCGGCGCCGGCCTTCGCGGAATCCGGCGCCGTACTGTGGCCGACGCCGAACCAGCGTCCGGTGACGATCTGCACAAACTCCGAATCGGCAGGTTCGGCCCCCGGCTGAGCCCGCCACGCGGCGCCTGACAGGCTGTTCTCTTGTGACTGACTCTGACCTTGCGCGGCAGGTCCGCGACGTGAGCCGGCTGACCGGCGAGTTCGTGCTCCGTTCCGGCCGCACCGCCACCGAATACTTCGACAAGTACCAATTCGAGGCCGACCCGGTGCTCCTGGACCGGCTGGCCGAGCAGATGGCGGTGCTGATCCCCGAGGGCACCGAGGTGCTGGCCGGGCTCGAGATGGGCGGCATCGCGGTGGTGACGGCTCTGGGCCGGCACGCCAAGCTGCCGTGCGCGTTCGTCCGCAAGGAGGCCAAGAAGTACGGCACCGCCCGGCTGGCCGAGGGCGCCGAGGTCGCCGGCCGCCGGGTGCTGGTGGTCGAGGACGTCGTCACCTCGGGCGGCCAGGTGGTCATCTCGACCGGCGAACTGCGCAAGCTCGGCGCCCACGTGGACCACGCCCTGTGCGTGATCGACCGTCAGGAGGGCGGCGCCGAGGCCCTCGCCGCCGACGGCATCAAGCTGCGGGCGCTGCTCACCCGGGCTGATCTGTCATAGCCAGCACCCAGTCCAGGTAGGCGGGATTGCCGCCGACCACCGGCAGGGCGAGCACGCAAGGCACGTCGTACGGATGCTCGGCGTCGGCCCGGGCGACGATCCGTTCCACCAGCGAGGCCCGCGTGTGCAGGGCGACGCGGGCCTCCGGGTCGTCGTGCACCGCGCCGTCCCAGCGGTAGATGGAGCGGATCGCGGCGGTCTGCTGCCCGCAGGCGGCGAGCCTGTCCTCGACGAGGCGGCGGGTGAAACCGGCCAACCACTCGCCGTCGGCGGCGGTGACCACAACCTCACAGATCTGTTCGTCGGTCATGGCCTGGATTCTGCGGCATGACCGACCCGCGAGCATCGCTGCTCAGCGGCCCTGCCCGCCGGCTGCTTCGCGCGCGACGCTTTCGAGCCGGTCGCGGTGGCTGCTCCAGGAGGCCTGGTCGAGGTCGGGCAGGTTGTCGTTGTCCGGCCGGACGCCGGCTGCTCCGTCGATGAGCCCCCGGACGATGTCGGCGTTGGGCTCGGCTCCCTCGTCCAGCCAGGGCATCGGCTCGCCGAACGGCCGCCCGAACGTCTCGCCGAAATATCCGGCCTCGACGCCGGCCACGTGTTTGACCAGGCCGAGCAGGTTGGTGCCGGTCGGCACCAGGGGACGGCGGGCGTCGTATTCGGAGAGTCCTTCCAGCTTCCATAGCAGGGCGTCGCGGGCGATCTGGAGATAGCGACGGTGGTCTGCCTTCGGGTCCGATCCAGTCATGCCGGAGAGAATGGCACGGGGGTCCGACAAGATTGCCGTGCGTCGATCGGATCGGCATCATCAAGCCATTGATGATCCAGACCCACCACCCCGCACTTGCCATGGCTTGACATGACGATCCGATAAGGACGGTTGGCACCATTTCGTGCACTTCGGGCGATCATCGGTGCGACTCGTGGTGGCCGTCTTCGTGCCGCCGGCGCACGGCGTACCTTCCCACGACGTACGCCACCGTGAGGTCGGTCAGGGCTTTGACCGCGATCGGATCGGGGTGCGCGATCGAAATCAGAATGATCGCGATCACCAGGATCGCGAGGTAGGCGGCCGGCTCGAAGTGCCTGGTGAAGCTGGGATTGCGGCGAATGATCATGGGTTTCTCCCGGTCCGGTGTGGTGTGCTGATTTCATCGTTAGGCCACCCGGCACCCATTGATCGGTTTCTGACGTTAACCGTCACAGGTTTACACACTGTTGCTGTGTGGCCCCGCTGTGGAATCCTGTCTTTACAGAACTTGACACTTCTTGGCATCGAGTCGAGACGTCGCTGAAAAGCGGAATTGGCGCTGACTCTCACCACCGGGGGGAGCGTGGCAAGTGACACATGGTGATCTTGTCGCCGAACTATCGCTCCTCTATCGCGCTGCCGGCCGCCCGTCGTTTCGCAAGATCAGCAGTGAGATCCGTGAACGCGACGACATGCCCGACACGGTGAGCCACGAGACCGTGAGCGCCCTGCTCGGTGGCACCTTCATCCCGCGCTGGAGCAAGGTCGAGTGCGTCGTGCGTCAACTCTCCGCCATGGCCGTGCACCGTCCTGACCCCGATGCCGAGGTGCAGCGCTTCCTCGAGCTCTGGGCGGTCGCCAACGACGCACGCAATGAGACCAGCGTCCCGGTCCTCCCCGAGGGCGGCGAGCCGGCGACGCAGGATCCGCCGCTCGACGCACCGCCGCCCGGCACCCCGCTCGGCGGGCCGCCCACGGCGGAGCCGCAGACCGGTTCGGCGCCACCGCCCAACCCCGGCTTCACCGGCCGCGCCGACGTGCTCAACGCGATGACAGCCAAGCTGAACGGCGAACCGTGGCTGCCGCTGATCCTGCACGGCATCAGCGGTGTCGGAAAGACCAGCATCGCGGTCGAGTTCGTCCACCGCGTCCGCGCCGAGTTCGACGTCGTGTGGTGGATCGTGGCGGAGCAGGTGTCCCAGGCCCGCTCCGCGCTGGTGGCCCTCGGCGCCCGCCGGGACCTACCGATCAGCCAGGACATGGGTCAGACGGTGCGCTCCATGCTGGGCCGGCTGGAGTCCGCGGATTTCAAGTGGCTCATCGTGTTCGACAACGCGGCGAGCCCGGAGGAGATCGGTCCGCTGCTGCCCGCGGCGGGCGGCGCGGTGATCGTCACCACCCGCAACGCCGACTGGCTCGAGCACGGCCGAGCGATCAACGTCGACGTACTGCCCCGCGCGGACAGCGTCCGGCTGCTGCAGGGCAGCAGCGACGTCTCCTTTGACGAGGCCGACCAGCTCGCCGGGCGCCTGGGCGACCTGCCGCTGGCGCTCGAACAGGCGGCGGCCATGCGCTCGGCCACCAAGATCTCGGTGTCCGACTACCTGCGGCTGCTCGGCAAGCAGGCGACGCTCGTGCTCAACCAGGGCCGCCCTCGCGACTATCCGGAGACCGTCGCCAGCGCGTTCGCGGTCACCTTCAACCAGGTCAAGCGAGAGTCCGCCGGCACCGCGCAGCTGTTGGCCATGCTTAGTTGCCTGAGCGCCGAACCGATCTCGCTGACGTTGCTGCGTGCGGCCGACGACGGCGACATCCGGCCGCCGCTCGGCCGCCTGCTCGGCCAGGACGCGGCGCTGCGCGACGCCGTCCGGCTGCTTCGCCGCTTCGGCCTGATCAGCGCGCTGGACGAGGGCGAGCGCATCCAGGTGCACCGGCTCGTGCAACTCATCGTCCGCGACTCGCTCACCCCCACCGAGCGCGCCCAGGCGTACGCGAACGCGCGCCGGCTGTTGGTGGCCACCAACCCGGGCCAGCCGGACACGACCTTGACCTGGGAGATGCACGCGCAGATCGGACCACACATCGGGCCGGCCCGAGCGGTCGAGGCGAGCGAGCCCGCCATCCGCCGGGTGGTGCTCGACCAGATCCGCTACCTGTACCTCATCGGTGATTTCGAGGGAAGCCTGCGCCTGAGCGAGGACGCCTGCCTGGCCTGGGCCGGCCCGCAGGACGACTGGCGCGACGACGAGACGTTCGCCTGCGTCGACCGCCTCGCTCTCGCCCAAGCGAGCCTCGGCCGGTATTCGGCGGCGGATGTCCTCTACCGCCGAGCGTGGGAACGGCTCAAGACGGACCCGTCCTTCGGTCCGAGACACCGGCGCACCTTTCGTACGGCGATCGGCGTCGCCCACTCATCGAGAATTCTCGGTCGCTACGACGAGGCTCAGCGTCTGGAAAAGGAACGCGTCGATTACTACCGCACCTCGAGCGGGCCGGGTGTCGAGGAGGAGCTGCGGCGGGCGCAGAGCAATCTGGCCGTGACCTACCGGCTCATCGGCGACTTCGAGAGCGCGAAGGACATTGACGAGGAACTGGTGGAGCGCCGGCGGCAGACATACGGCGAGGAGAACTACCAGACCCTCTTCTCGATCTCCAATCTCGCGCGCGACCTGTACGGGCTCGGTCAATACGCCGACGCCTTGAAGCTGCAGCGGCAGACCATCGACGGGTTACGGACCCGGCTCAACTCGCGTCACCTGTGGGTGTTGCTGGCCGAGCGGACGGTGGCACTCGGGCTGCGCAAGACCGGGCAGCTGACCGAGGCCCTTCGCTACAGCCGGGAGAATTTCAAGCTCTGCAGCGGAGAGCTGGGCTCGGACAACGCGCACACGCTCGCCGCCGCCATGACCTACGCGAACACCCTCCGGGAGGCCGCGGCGGCAGATTCGGCGGGGGAGAGGGGTTACTCGCTGGCGTACAGCCTGAGCATCGACACGGTGAACCGCTACCGCCGCCGCTTCGGCGACGAAAATCCGCTGACCCTGGCGGCCGCCACCAACCAGGCCGCGATCCTGCGGGCGATGGGCGAGCGGATCCGGGCCCGCCGCATCGGTGAGCCCGCCTATCACGCCTTGGAGCAGCGGCTCGGGGCCGGCCACCCGTACACCCAGGCCGCGGCGATCGGATTGGCCAACGACCTGGTGGTCGACCACGAGCACCACGAGGCGGTCCGGCGCCTGGAGAACACTCTCGACAACGCGCGGGCGGCCGGCCGCGAGATGCATCCGGACATGCTGCTCTGCGCGGTCAACCTCGCCCTGATCCGGCGTGAGCTGGGCGAGGAATCGGGCATGCCGCCGCTGTCGTCCTGCATCGACGACCTGCGCGCCGTGCTGGGCCAGGATCACCCGGTGGTGGTAGCGGTAGGCCGCGGGAAACGCGCTGAGTGTGACATCGAGCCGCCGCCTTTCTAACATCAGTGTGGGCGGCCGACGCGGCGTCGCCTCGAACGTCCGGCGATCTGTTCCCGGGAGGGACGTGCGGTGGGTATGCCCAAGGCGCTCGGCATTCCGATCGTGCAGGCACCGCCCGCTTGGCCGCACCGCGCCCTCGACGTCGACGCGCTGCGGGCCTCCGGCTGGCGGCCGAGCCCGTTTCGCGACGTGGTCCTCAAGGTCCATCAGAGATGCAACCTGGCCTGCGAGTATTGCTACGTCTACACCAAGCCCGATCAGAGCTGGCGTGGCCGGCCGACGGTGATGGAGCGCGAGACCTGGCGAGCCGCCGCGGCGCGGATGGCAGAGCACGCCGCCGCACACGACCTGACCAGCATGCGGCTCATTCTGCACGGTGGCGAGCCGTTGCTCGCCGGGGTGGCTCGGCTCGGCGCCCTGATCGACGACTTCCGGGCCGCCTTCGACGGTGCCTGCAGGCTCGACATTCAGATGCAGACCAACGGCGTCCTGCTCGACGAGACGATGCTGAGCGCGCTTCACGTCCGCGGGGTGCGGATCGGGGTCAGTCTCGACGGCACCGCGGCCGACAACGACCGCCACCGCCGCCGCCCGGACGGACGAGGCAGCCATGCCGACGTCGACCGCGCCCTGCGGCTGCTCATCGGCGGGCGGTACCAGGACGCTTTCGCCGGCCTGCTCTGCACGGTCGACCCGGAGATCGATCCGATCGAGTGCTACGAGGCTCTGCTGGCCTATCGCCCACCCACTGTGGACCTGCTCCTGCCGCACGCCAACTGGGCCGACCCGCCGCCGCGGCCGTCGGGGGCCGGCCCCACCCCGTACGCGGACTGGCTTATCGCGATCTTCGATCGCTGGTACGCCGCGCCGCGACGAGAGGTCGGTATCCGCCTCTTCGACGACCTGCTGGCCTTGATCCTCGGCGGCTCCGGGCGTTCCGAGCAACTCGGGCTCAGCCCGGTGGCCGTGGTGGTCGTCGAGTCGGACGGTGCGATCGAACTGGTCGACTCGCTGAAGTCCGCCTATCCGGGCGCCTGCGAGACGGGCTTGACGATCTTCGCCGACCCCTTGGACGCCGCGCTGAACCACCCCGGAGTGGTGGCCCGGCAGATCGGGACGGAGGCGCTCGGCGAGACCTGCCGGTCCTGCCCGGTCCACCGCGTCTGCGGCGCGGGCCACTACGCTCATCGGTACCGGCCCGGCGGTGGTTTCCGTAACCCGACGGTCTACTGTGCCGACATGCTCAAGCTGATCGGCCACGCCGAGCGCCGGGTGGATTCCGACATCCGGCGGCTCCGCGCCGGACGGGGCTCATGACGGAATACCACCGGCTCGACGA
Source organism: Actinoplanes sp. ATCC 53533 (assembly GCF_003947245.1). Lineage (NCBI taxonomy): Bacteria > Bacillati > Actinomycetota > Actinomycetes > Micromonosporales > Micromonosporaceae > Actinoplanes > Actinoplanes sp. ATCC 53533. Next base: position 21,916 of record NZ_QHHV01000284.1, read on the forward strand.
CCGGCAGTTGGCTTCCCTGTCGTCCGGCTTGGGCGAGCGATCGGCCCTGCTGGAGCTGGCCGGCAGCCGGCAGAGCCGCTACATGCTGCTGATCAGGTTCGTGGTTGAGAATTGGCCCGCGGGCCTGCCCGGGCGTGACGCCGCGATCGCGGCGCTCGACCGGGTGCAGCGGCAGGACGCCTCGACCTTCGACGACCTGATGCGCGATCCCATGGTGGGTGCGTGGCTCGCCACGGTCACCCGCAAGATCGCCAGGCCGTGCGCCGAGCGCGTGCCTCGTGCGGGTGATTTTCTCCATCTCGGCTCCCTCGCGGCGGCCGGCGCGCTCCGCGCCGGCGTCGACTGCGAGCTGACCGGCTACGTGCGGCGTGGCCGCCTCACCCTGCCAGGCGCGGGCGAGGTGGTGCTCCGGGCCGACCTGGACGGTCCGGTGACCATGACGGTGTCGGGCGGGAGCGTTGCGGTCGCCGCGGCCTCCGACCGGGTCACCGTGCCGGACGACGGGAAGCGGTGGCGCGCGCTCCGGCGACTCACCGCCGGTCACGGCGAGACCCTCCTTTCGGTACGCGTCGAGGATGGCAACCCATACCGGGGCGCCTACCACGCGTCCCCGAGCGAGCGGCTCACCGCCGAGGAGGCCGAGCGCTGGCAGGACCTCTTCGCCGCGGCTTACGACCTCATCGGCAGCTACTCGCCCGAGCGCACGACCGAGCTCGTCCTCGGCCTGCGCGCCGTGGTCCCACTGGTCGACAGCGGCGACGGCGGCTCGCACAGCGGCACGGCCCGGGACTCGGTCGGCGCGCTCGGGCTGACGCCCCCGCAGGCCGCCGACGACCTCGCGGTGACCCTCGTCCACGAGTTCCAGCATTCCAAGCTGAGCGCGGTCCTCGACGTGGTCAGGCTCCACGCCGACAACGGCGTCGAGCGCCATTTCGCCCCGTGGCGCACGGACGCCCGGCCCACCTCGGGTCTCCTGCAAGGGGTCTACGCGTTCCTCGGCGTCGCACATCTCTGGCACCGGCTGCGTGCCGCTCCCACCTTCCGGCAACGCGCCGAGACGGAGTTCGCGAATGCCCGCGTGATGGTCGAGCAGGGCATGCGGGCGCTGGAGCGGTCGCGGGAGCTCACGCCGGCCGGGAGGCAATTCGTGGCCGGCATGCGAGGGGCGTTGGACACGCTGCTCGCCGAGCACCTGCCGGCCCATGCCCTGGCGGCGGCGCGGTCGTTCCTACAGGAGCGGAAGACGGCCTGGACGGCTGTCAACGGGCCGACAGAAATCAGACACTAACGCCCTCTTGGCCCAACCGGGTTGCCTGGCCGCGATGAGCACGGAAGTATACGTCGAGTTGCGCGGACTCGCACGCCCGCGGAGCCATACGATGGCATTTGACGACTGCGACAGAGAGGGATCTCATGCGTGAGACGCGCATGACGCGCGACGAGCCGATGGCTGCGGACACCCCGGCACTTCCCCGGGTGTCTCGTGAGCTCCTCGCCGCCGTGATCGCCTCCTCGGCATCGCCCCTTGCCCATGCTATCGATCGCGTCCGTGACGAGGTGCTTTGCACGGAAGAGCAGTATGCGGCCTTCGGTAGCGCGGTGCCGGAATAGCACTGTGTTTTCGCTCTGAGTCAGAAATACTCTTGACCATTGACTCGATAGTAATTGGTCAACTTCGATGCCAGCGAAGTCGGCGACCTGCGGGCGTTTCGCATTGTGTGGGCGCTGACTTATCGGGGCTGGTCAACGTATCCTAGATTCGGGAGCCAGGTGCACCACCTGGGTCTTCCCCTAGCGGCGGTTGCGTCGCGTCCACACGTCAGCCGCCGGTCTCCACAATTTTCGAGTGGCGGTCGGGAGCGCCTAACGGCATGGTTGCCATGATCGCAGTGGAGGCGAGTCATGATTGATCCGATGTCCCCGATCGAGGAGAACGGTGAGCCGGGCCGGCTCCCCAACCTCGCCGAGCGCCGGCTGTCCGACTTGAACCTCGCCGAAGAATCGGCCCTCACCTGCGCGATCCAACGAGTCATCGACGACCTGGAGACGCCCCAGCAATACGCCGCGTTCAGCAACAGCCCGTAGGAAGTTGAAGTCGATCAGGTCGGCGGCGGCTCGATATCGCACTCCGCGCGAACGCCGCGCCGGACGTCCAGGGTCTCGGGATGCTCCGGGCCGAGCCGGGCGCTGAGCGCTGCCACGGCCGCCGCAAGGTCCTCTCTGCCTCGTTCCGTCTCGCCGTCGGCGATCAGGTCGAACGCCGCGTTGACGGCGCAGAGCAGGGTGTACGGGTGGTCGAGACCCCGCGAACTGCGGGAGATGTTCAGGGTCTCAGTGGACAAGCGGCGGGCGCCGGCGTGGTCGTGCGCCAGCGCCAAGTCGTTGGCGAGATTGTTCGCCGCGCACAGCGTGTATCCGTGCTCGGC
>NZ_QHHV01000285.1:0-11536 GCF_003947245.1 Actinoplanes sp. ATCC 53533
AGGCGATCGGCACCACCCGGGCCAGCAGCGAGACGACGCTGCAGGAGCTGTTCAGCGCCAAGTTCTCCGAGGCGCTCAAGACGGTCGGCAAGCAGCTCGACTTCGTCGACCTCTACACCAAGCGCAACGAGTTCCGGGACCAGATCATCGAGGTGATCGGCACCGACCTCAACGGCTACAGCCTCGAGGACGCGGCCATCGACTTCCTTGAGCAGACGCCGATGCACTCGCTGGACCCGAAGAACATCCTCGACGCCCAGGGCATCCGGAAGATCACCGAGCTGACCGCGATCGAGGCGATCCGCACCAACGACTTCCGGCGCAACGAGGAGAAGGAGATCACCCGGCAGAACGTGGACGCCAAGGAGGCGATCCTCGAGCTGGAGCGCCGGCAGGCGGACGCGGAGATCAAGCAGAACCGGGAGATCGAGACCATCCGGGCCCGCGAGACGGCGGAGATCCAGCTCGCGCAGGCCGAGGAACGGCTCCGTGCCGAGGGCGCGCACCTGCGCACCGAGCAGCAGCTCGGCGTGCAGAAGCAGAACAAGGACCGGGAGATCGCGGTCGCCGAGAAGAACCGCGAGCGGGTCATCGCGATCGAGACCGAGCGCATCGAGAAGGACCGGATGCTCGAGGTCATCGGCCGCCAGCGCGAGACCGAGCTTTCCACGATCGCCAAGGACAAGGAGGTCGAGGGCGAGAAGCGCGCCATCGCCGAGGTGATCCGCGAGCGCATCGCCGTCGACAAGACCGTGGCCGAGCAGGAAGAGAGCATCAAGCGGCTGCGGGTGGTCGAGGAGGCCGAGCGCACCCGCCAGGCCATCATCATCGCGGCCGAGGCCGAGGCGCAGGAGCACCTGGTCAAGGACATCAAGGCCGCCGAGGCGGCGGAGGCCTCCGCGAAGTTCAAGTCCCGCGAGGAGCTGCTGCTGGCGGAGACCCGCCAGCAGACCGCGGAGCTGGACGCCCGTGCCAAGATCCGGCTGGCCGAGGGTACGCAGGCCGAGGCGGCCGCCGCCGGCCTCGCCGACGTGCAGGTGCGCGAGCGCAACGCCGACGTGATCGAGAAGACCGGGCGGGTCAACGCCGAGGTGATCGAGCAGACCGGCCGCGCCGAGGCCGTCGTGGAGCGGGAGAAAGCGCTGGTCGCCGCCGAGGCGATCCGCGAGAAGCTGAAGGGCGAGGCCGAGGGCCTGACCGAGAAGGCCGCCGCGATGGGCGCGCTGGACGACGCCACCCGCGAGCACGAGGAATACCGGCTGCGGCTGGAGATGGAGAAGGAGATCCGGCTCGCCGGCATCAACGTGCACAAGGAGATCGCCGAGTCGCAGGCCATGGTCGTCGCGGCCGGCCTGGAGAAGGCGAACATCGACATCGTCGGCGGCGACTCGGTCTTCTTCGACAAGCTGCTCGGCTCGATCACGATGGGCAAGAGCCTCGACGGCTTCGTCGAGCACTCGACCGTGGCCCAGGGCCTCGGCTCGCGATACCTCGACGGCTCGGCCAGCCTCGTCGACGACCTCGGTCGGCTGCTCGGCTCGGTGTCGACCGGCGACGTCGCGAACCTGACCCTGGCCGCGTTCCTCGGCCAGCAGATCAAGGCCGGTGGCGCGGACGCGGGCAAGCTGCGTGAGCTGCTCGCCGCCGCGAAGAAGCTGGGCGTGGCCGACACCAGGCTCTCGGAGCTGGCCGGCACGCCGGTGCCGGCAAACGGCACGGTCGTGGCCCAGCAGTGACGACCGCGCACGTGGGTGCCGCGGCCACCGAGGCCGCGGCACTGGACGCCGGCACCTACGAGGTGCTGCGCGCCCGACTGGGTGGCCAGGCCAAGGAACTGGCCGCCCGGGCCGAGGCGCTCAACGCCCGCCGGGTGGAGACCTTCGGCGGGCAGCAGATGCGGCTGCTCGGCGCGGAGCGCATCCGCACCGCGAACAACTGCGTGCCGCGGGACATCGTGCAGGTCGGCGGCTCGATGCTGTTCGGCTACAACGTGTTCATCGGGCTCAAGACGGAGACGGCGATCGACGACGTCTTCTCGGTGCACGGCTTCAGTCGCGACGGCGAGGCGTTCCGCTTCGACGCGGGCGCCGCGCTGCCCGGCCTGCTCGACGACCCCGTCTTCCAGCGTGACTTCGCGGAGCTGTACCGCTACTACCGCGAGACGCACCTGCTGCAGCTGCGCCGGTTGGAGGGGCTGCTGCTGGCGGTCTTCCAGACCGGGGCGCGGCCGGACGACCTGAAGGTGCTGCGCTGGAAGGTCGGCGTCGACGGCTCGGTGGCGTACGTCGACAACCGCGGCGAGCGCGACCACGTCTTCCCGCCGTCGCACGACTTCGAGTGGACGCCGACCACCCGTGAGCAGCACATCCTCGGCCGGCACCCGCACGTGTCGATCGAGGACGAGGTCTTCGTGGAGACCGTCGGCGGCAACCTGACCGTCAAGGTGGAGAACAACACCGAGGACGGCGAGGGCATCTTCTCCGAGCCGGTCGACGAGCCGCTGCAGAGCCTCGCCGACGCGGAGATCGCGTACGCGCGGATCGGGCCGCTGATCCTGCTGCGGGTGCTGCCGTACAAGGAGACCGTCCAGCGCTACCTGATCTTCAACACCCGGACCCGGGACGTGCGGCGCCTCGACGGCATCGGCCAGGCCTGCCAGCGGCTGCCCGAGGACCAGGGCATCATCTTCCCGGGCGGCTTCTACCTGGCCACCGGCCTGGCGAAGACGTTCGACGCGGACGTCAGGGAGCTCGAGTTCGAGCGGGTGGTCCGGTCGGTCAACGGCGAGGATGTGCTCTACGTCTTCCACGCGCGGGCCTCGGGGCGATATCTGCTGCTGCCGTACAACGTGATCCGCAAGGAGGTCGCCACCCCGATCACCTGCCACGGGTATTCGCTCTTCGACGACGGCACGCTGATCGCCTTCCGGCACGTCACGGACGAGCCGACCCGGGTGCACCCGATGCAGGTGTGGCAGACGCCGTACGTGTCGGACACCTATGCCGCGGCCCAGCCGGTCGGCACCGGGCCGCTGGACCGGGTCGGCAACGCCGACCTGGTGCGGGGCATCGCCGACACGCTCTCGGTGTCCCGGATGGTCGACGAGATGACGCCGTCCGGCGCGGTCTTCGAGGCCATCATCGCCGCGTGCGGCCGGCTCTTCGACCACTACCACTGGCTCGGCGAGCGCGACCTGGGCGACCTGCGCACCCCGCTGTCGGAAGTGCGCGCGACCGCCGAACAGGTCCTGGACGAGTACGAGTCCGTGCAGGAACTGACCAGCCAGGCCGCCACCGCGGTCGAGGAGGCCGGCGCCGCCACCACCGCGCTGATCCGCCGGGCCCGGGGCGAGGTGCCCTCCACCACGGACGCCTGGATCCGGCAGCTCGCCTCGCTGCGCCAGGCCCAGGGCCGGATCGTCACCCTGCGCGAACTGCGTTACGTCGACCTGGCCCGCCTCGACAGCCTCGAGCACGACCTGGCCGCCGAGGTGGATTCCACCGCCCGCCGGGCCGTCGAGTTCCTGCAGCGCGAGGACGCCTTCGCGGGCTATCAGCAGTCCGTCGGGCAACTGGTCGTCGACGCGGCCGGGATCGCCACCGTCGCCGAGGCCGTGCCGGTCGGCGAGCGGCTCACCGAGCAGGCCGACGGGCTGCAGGTGGTCACCGAGGTGGTCGGCGGGCTCGACATCGGCGACGCCACCGTGCGGGTCGCCATCCTGGAACGCATCGGCGAGGTGCTCGGCGGCGTCAACCGGGCGCGCGCCACCCTGGACGCCCGCCGGCGCGAGCTGGCCGCGGTCGAGGGCCGGGCCGCGTTCGCGGCGGAGTTCGCCCTGCTGGGGCAGTCCGTCACGGCCGGGCTGGCCGCCGCGGACACCCCGGAACGCAGCGACGAGCAGGTCGCCAAGCTGATGCTGCAGGTGGAGGCGCTGGAGTCGCGGTTCGGCGACTTCGACGACTTCGTGGACCAGCTCAGCGCCAAACGCTCCGAGGTCTACGAGGCGTTCGCCGCCCGGCGGCAGTCGCTGCTCGACGACCGGGCCCGGCGTGCCGACCGGCTCGTCGACTCCGCCCAGCGCACGCTCGCCAGCGTGCAGCGCCGGGTCGCCGGGCTCGGCACCCTGGACGAGGTCAACACCTACTTCGCCACCGATCCGATGGTCGGCAAGCTGCGCTCGGTGGCGGGCGAGCTGCGTACCCTCGGCGACACCGTCCGGGCCGAGGAGCTGGACGGGCGGGTCAAGGCCGCCCGGCAGGAGGCCGGCCGGGCGCTGCGCGACCGCCTCGACCTGTACGGCGCGGACGGCAACACCATCCGGCTGGGCCGGCACACGTTCGCGGTGAACACCCAGGCCATCGACCTGACGCTGGTGCCGGACGGGCCCGAGCTGGCGTTCGCCATCACCGGCACCGACTACCGGGCACCGATCCGGGACGCCTCCTTCGCGGCCACCCGGGCGTACTGGAATCAGACCGTCGTCTCCGAGACCGCCGCGGTCTACCGCGGTGAGCACCTCGCCGCGGCCCTGCTCGCCGCCGACCCCGCCGGGGTCGCGGCCGCCGCTGCCGACGGCACGCTGCTCACCGTCGTGCGCCGGGCCGCCGAGGCCCGCTACGACGAGGGCTATGAGCGCGGCGTGCACGACGCCGACGCGGCGCTGATCCTGCAGACGCTGATCCGCCTGCACGCCGCCGCCGGCCTGCTGCGCTATCCCGGCCCGGTGCGCGCGGCCGCCCAGCTCTTCTGGGCCTTCTGCGCGGGCGACAAGGCGAGCTGGGCCCGCCGGGCCACCTCGCTGGTCCGGGCCCGGGAGATGTTCGGCTCGGCCGGTGCCGCCCTGCCCGAGCTGTGTGCCGAGCTCAGCGCGGCGGCCGGAGCCGGCGCCCAGGTCGGCGAATACCTGGTGGAGGAACTGGCGAGCACCCCGGCCGGGTTCGTCACCAGCGCCGGTGCGCGCACGCTGGTCGAACGCTTCCATCGGGCGCTGGGCAGCGGCCCGGCGGCGGCGTCCCGGGAGTACGCGGATGATCTGCGCGCGCTCGCGGATGATCTCCCGGCCCGCAAGCAGCTGGTCACCGCGTGGCTGACCGCCTTCCAAGCGGCGCAGCCGGACGCCGGCGCGCCGGACGACCTCGCCGAGGCGGTGGCGCTGGAACTGACCGGGACCGTGCTGACCAGGCACGACTCGGCGGCGGCGGTCACCGAGACCGTCGGCGGACTGCTCGGCAACCACCCGCGGATCGTCGACGGAAAGATCACGTTGCGGCTGGACGAGGTGCTCACCCGGACCCGGGAGTTCCGGGCCACGGCGGTGCCGGCGTACCGGGCGTACCAGAAGCAGCGGACGGCCCTGGCCGCCGCCGAACGCGAGCGCCTGCGCCTGGAGGAGTTCAAGCCGGGAGTGATGAGCGCGTTCGTGCGCAACCAGCTGCTGGACGAGGTCTACCTGCCGCTGATCGGCGACAACCTGGCCCGCCAGCTCGGCGCGGCCGGTGACGCCAAGCGCACCGACCAGTCCGGCCTGCTGCTGCTGATCTCCCCGCCCGGCTACGGCAAGACCACCCTGATGGAGTACGTCGCCAACCGCCTCGGCCTGGTCTTCGTCAAGGTCAACGGGCCGGCGCTGGGGCACGACGTCACGTCGCTGGACCCGGCCGAGGCGCCGAACGCGACCGCCCGGCAGGAGGTCGAGAAGATCTCCTTCGCCCTGGAGATGGGCAACAACGTCCTGCTCTACCTGGACGACATCCAGCACACGTCACCGGAGCTGCTGCAGAAGTTCATCTCGCTCTGCGACGCGCAGCGCCGGATGGAGGGCGTCTGGGAGGGGCGGTCCCGCACGTACGACATGCGGGGCAAGCGGTTCGCGGTCTGCATGGCCGGCAACCCGTACACGGAGAGCGGGCAGCGGTTCCGGATCCCGGACATGCTGGCCAACCGCGCCGACGTGTGGAACCTCGGCGACGTGCTGGCCGGCCGCGACGACGTCTTCGAGCTGTCGTACCTGGAGAACGCGCTGACGTCGAACCAGGTGCTGGCGCCGCTGTCCGCCCGCGACCGCGCCGACCTGCCGCTGCTGGCCCGGCTGGCCGACGGCGACGACTCGGTGCGCCCCGACCGGCTCAGCCACGCGTACTCGGCCATCGAGCTGGAGCAGGTGCTGTCGGTGCTGCGCAAGATGCGCCGGGTGCAGCGGATCGTGCTGCGCAACAACCAGGCGTACATCGCCTCGGCCGGGCAGTCCGACGGGGCGCGCACCGAGCCGCCGTTCAAGCTGCAGGGCTCGTACCGCAACATGAACAAGCTGGCCGAGCGGATCGTCCCGGTGATGAACGACGCCGAACTGGAAACGGTCATCGACGACCACTACCGGGGCGAGGCGCAGACGCTGACGACCGGCGCGGAGGCGAACCTGCTGAAACTGGCCGAGCTGCGCGGTCGGCTCACCGCGGAACAGGAGCAGCGGTGGGCCGAGGTGAAGCAGGCCTACCTGCGGGAGCAGGCGCTGGGCGGCGCGTCGGACGACCCGATGACCCGGGCGGTGGGCGCGGTGGGCCTGCTGGCCGACCGCGTCGGCGACGTGGAGAAGGCCATCGGCCGGCTCGCCGACCCGTCCTGAGCGGCGCGGGTCAGTCCTGGGAGCGGAGCAGGGTCGGGTTGTCGCGGAGCAGGGCGGCCAGGCGCTTCGCGGCGATCTCCGTCTCCTCGGTGTCGACCCGGAGCGGGATCGGCTCCGGCAGCGGCGTCGGCATGCCGCGCTGGGCCGCGCTCGGCTCCGCCGGGGCCTGGTGCTGCTCGGGGTGGATGCGCCGGGTCGTCTGCGGTGGCACCTCCGGTGGGGGCGTCGCCGCGAACGGGTGCGGCTGGAACTGATCCGGCCGGTGCTGGGCGTGATCGGCATACAGGTCGTGGTCGGCCGGCTCCGGATAGTGCAGGCGCCGGGTCTCCTGACCGTTTTGCGCCGGCTGCTCGAAGCGGTAGCCGTGCGGCGGGGGATAGGCCTCCGGGTCGTCCGGGTCGATCTCGAAATCGGCGTGCCTCGGTGACGTCGGCGCCGCCTCGGCCACCCGGTCGGCCACCGAATTGTCCGCGCTGACCTGCACGATGCCGTCCTCGACCGCGAAGTGCAGCAGCACCGGATCGCCCGCGCCCTCGACGCCGACGGTCACCCCGAGCTCGGGGTTGCGGCCGACGACAGCGGCGATCGCCTCCACCAGCTCGGCAACTGCCGGCGGGGTGCCGGTGGCCTCCCCCGCGGCACGGCGACGCAGCTCGTCCCGGCGCGCCAGCTTGTCGAGCGCATCATCCAATCCGCCTCGCACGCTCACCGTCCTCCCGTCACATGCAGTCGCCCGTAATACTGTGCCCGTTCGGAGGCCCGTTTGGGAACCGGCTACGGAGCGACGCGGCGCACACCTTACGACGCCCTCATCTTCATGGCTTTGTCGAGTGCCTGGTCCAGGACCACGAGAAGAGCATCCCGCACCGAGCCCCGAAAGCGGGCGTCGAACTGGACGATCGGCACGTCATCGCGGACGGCCAGGGCCCAGCGCACCTCGTCCAGGTTGTAGCCGAGCTGTCCGTTGAAGGTGTTGACGCCGACGACGAACGGAAGCCCGGCGCGCTCGAAATAGTCCACCGCGGGATAACAGTCATCAATCCGGGTCGTATCAACCACGACCAGGGCGCCCAGGGCGCCACGGACGAGGTCGTCCCACATGAAGGCGAAGCGGGTCTGGCCGGGGGTGCCGAACAGGTACAGCTTCAGCGTCTGGTCGATGGTCACGCAGCCGAAGTCCATCGCGATGGTCGTGGTGGTCTTGGCGGACGCCTGGCCCGGATCGTCCACCCCGACGCCCTCCATCGTCATCTCGGCCTCGGTGGTCAGCGGCGAGATCTCGGAGATGGCGCCCACGGTTGTGGTCTTGCCCACGCCGAAGCCGCCGGCCACGATGATTTTGACCGGCACCGGTGGTGCGGCCCGTTGCGGCCCGCTGGGCACGCGTGCCGTGCCGACGATGCGGCGGTCAGGATATGGATCGAAGTCCACGGATCACTCGCATGATGGTCTCGGGGTCGGGGAAGTCGTTCTCCAACACGTGAACGTCAAGGTGACCGGCGGCCCGCAGGTCGCCGACGAGAATCCGGGTGACGCCCAGGTGCATCCGGAGCCGGGCGGAGATCTCCGCCACCGACAGTGGATCGCCGCAGAGGTGCACAATCGCCCGTTTCTCGGGCGAAAGACGCGCGGATTGCGCGCCCGGCTGGGAGCTGACCTGGGTCTCCAAGCCGATGTTCGGGTCGAGCCCGTCGACGCGCCCGGACGTGAGAACGAACGGTCGCAGCGACGTGCCCTGCTCGCCGGACGGGGGTCCGGGACCGAGCGCCGGCGGCGCCTGCTGATATCGCACGCCGGGGCCGGAGCTGCGCAGAAACGGCCGGACACCTGGCGCCGCCGGGTGTGCCGGGTCGTCGGGTTCGGCCGGGTTTCTCATTGCTGAACGGCGTTTTTCAATTCAGCGATGAGGCGCGGGCTGAGGGCGCTGCCGGCCCGGGTGGCGAACAGCGTCATCTCGTACGCCAGGGTGCCCAGGTTGGCGGTGCGGTCCGCGATGACCCCGAGCACGGAGCCGGCGCTGATCGCCGTGACCAGCAGGTAGCCGTCGGCCATGTCGATGATGACGCGGTTCAGGCTGCCCAGCGCGTACCAGCTCGCGGCGCCGCCGGACAGGCTGGTGAGACCGGAGACGACCGCGGCCAGGCGCTCGGCGTTGGGCCGGTCCTTGATCGCGGACATGGCCATCAGCAGGCCGTCGGAGGAGACGGCGATCGCTTCGACGACTCCCGCTGTGCCGGATGTGAACGAATCCAGCAGCCAGTTGAAGGTCTTCGCCTCGGCACTCAACTGGGAGTGCGCGTAGTCGCGACCGTTGCCGGTGTCGGTGGAGTAGGGGGAAGTCATCGCGGTTGTCCCTCTGGTTGTGGCTGGGTTTCACTCAGTGCTCGGGCGACGCCGTACTCGAACTGCTCCATCAGCGCACGCGCGGCCTCCGGGTCGAGTGGCTGGGCCGGCGAGGCCACCGGCACCGGGTTCATGGGTGGTTCACCCACCGGTAGCGTCGCGCCTGGCACCCGCCGGGTCAACGGCGGATGGCCGGCGGCCGGCGGCGAGGCCATGTCCTGCTCGATGACGTCCCATTGGGCGCGGGACACACCGGCCTCGAAGGCGTCGAACGCCTCCCGGGCCGCGAGCGCGTCGTCCGAGGTGGGCGGGCTGGCCGGCAGCCTCGGTCCGGAATCCGCCGGGATCTGGTTGCCGGGCACCCGGCGGCGCAGCGGGGCGCCGGTGCGCCCTTGCTGGCCGTTGCTCTGCTGGGGCATCGGGGGTGCGGGCTGAGCCGGCTGCTCGAACTGCGGCATCGGGGGTGCGGGCTGAGCCGGCTGCTCGAACTGCGGCGGCTCGGGGTGCTGGTAGTAGGCCTCCGACTCGGTGCGCTGGTGTGGGAGCTGGATCGCGTCGGACGGCGCCGACATGACGATCGGGCCCTCCACCACGAGCGGCGGCTCGGGCTCGACGTACCGGCCGGCCGAGGGCAGCTCGGGGGTGGCCACCGGGAAGCGCCCGGCCACCGGGGCGCCGTCGTAGCCGGCCGGCGCCTCGTAGGCGGGCCGCTGCACGGGCTGCTCGGCGTGGCCGTTCGGGGCCGCCTCCAGCGCCGGGGTGCCGGCGCGGACCGCGGCGAACGCGTTCCAGGACCGGGCGGTCTCGAGGGTCTTGGTGGCCCGGTGCAGCGCGTTCGCGTCGAACGGCTGGGCGCTGCCGGGCGCCGAGCGGCCCGACGCGCCGGCGAGCAGCGGTGCGTACTCGGTGTGCTGGCTCGGCACGGTCGCGTGGATCGGCTGCACCGGCGGGAGGGCCTCGCGGCGTGCCACGAGGTGCTCCGGGCCGAGGTCGACCCACGCGGTGAGGCCGCCGTCGGGGGTCTCGGTCAGGGCGACCTCGACGCCGTGCCGCCGGGCGAGGCGGCCGACCACGAACAGGCCGAGCACCTCGCTGGGCGCCAGGTCGAGGCGCTCACGGCGGGTCAGCCGGGCGTTCTCCTCGGCGATGCGCTCCGGCGCCAGGCCGAGGCCGTGGTCGATGATCGCGAGCCGGGCGCCGCCCCGCAGCTCCGCCGCGGTGACGGTGACCCGGGTGTGCGGCGGCGAGAACGACGTCGCGTTCTCCATCAGCTCGGCGAGCAGCAGGGTCAGGTCGGCCAGGACGGCCGGCACGACCACGATCTCCTCGGGCACCTCGACGTCGACGCGGGTGTAGTCCTCGATCTCACCGAGGGCGAGCCGGACGACGTCGGACAGGGGCAGCGGGGCGGTGTGGTCGTTCGCGCCGACGGCGCCGGAGAGCACGACGAGGCTGCTCGCGTTCCGGCGAAGCCGGCTGGACATGTGGTCGAGCCGGTAGAGCTCACGCAGGCGCTCGGTGTCGGTCTCCCGGCGCTCCAGGTTGTCGATCAGGGCGAGCTGGCGGCCGACCAGGTTCTGGGTGCGGCGGCCCACGTGACCGAACATCTGGGCGACGTTGCGGCGGCCGAGCACCTGGCGCTCCACCAGCCGGGCGGCGGTGGTCTGCACCCGGTCGAAGGCGCGGGCCAGGTCGCCGATCTCGTCCTGGGCCGCGACGTCGACGTCGTCCAGGCGGATCGCCCGGACCGTCTCGGCGTCGTCGTCGGCGACCCGTTCGAGCTCGGCCTCGGCGGCGCGGGCGATCCGGCTGGCGGAGGCGGTGAGGCGGCGCAGCGGCCGGGCGACCGTGCGGGCCATCATCAGCGACAGCCCGACCACGATGAGCAGCAGGAGCAGCGCGCCGCCACCGACCAGGCCGGCGGTGCGGAGCGCGGCCTGCCGGCTGTCGGCCACGGCGAGGTCCACGTCCGCGGCGATCCGCTTCTCCACGAAGCCACCGAGCACGACGACGGAGGCCAGCGAGGGGAACAGGTTGTTGGGCTTCAGCAGCTTGACCGCCGAGGCGGGGTCGGTGGCCGCCCGGGCGAAGAACTGATCACCCACGCGGGCCGCGAACGCCTGCTGGGCACCCACGTACAGCTTGTACTGATCCGGGGTGAAGTACGACTGCGCGCCGCCGATGATGAACTGCAGCTGGAGCAGCGTGGACGAGAACAGGTTGATCAGGCCGGCGTTCTGGGTCGCGACCGCGCTGGTCAGCTGGCTGGATGCCTGGCTGATCAGGTCGTCACTGCGCAGCGCCTGGTCCAGCGCGAAGACCTGGCGACCCGTGGAGGTGGTCAGGTCGGCGGCCGTCTGCAGGCCGAGCCCGTCGATGATCGGCGTGATCACGGCGGTGAACTCGGAGACGATCAGGTCCGGCCGGATCGTCCGGCCGAGGATGCTGGCGCGGGTGCTGTCGAGCTTCTTGACGTTTTCCACGGCCGCTCTCAGCCGCGGCGTGAGCGGCTGGTCGAGGCTCCTGAGGCTGAGGATGCGGTCGGTCGCCTCGGCGCTCTGCACCACGAGC
>NZ_QHHV01000286.1:0-2274 GCF_003947245.1 Actinoplanes sp. ATCC 53533
TGCGGATGCGCGGCGCGCAGGGCGGTCTGCTGGTTGTCGAGGTTGACGGCGTCGTGCCCGCTGACCTTGAAGCCGGGCTCGTACTCGACGTGGCCGTCCGGATAGTAGTGGTCCGAGGTGTTGAACCAGTCGTCGATGTCGACGTTGAGGTGGTGCCGCTGCTCGCCGAGGAACATGCCCTTGCTCGTCCACCGGAGCATGCCGTAGACCAGCAGGTCGGAGTGCGTCAGGTACTGGTTCGAGGTGAAGGTCAGCGCCAGCCGCTCGCGGCCGTCGCTGGAGGTGGTCCGCACCCCCAGCACGTCCGAGCCGTTGGTGACGGTCGCCTCGGCGGCACAGCCCGGCGTGATGGCGGTGCGGTAGACGTACGACTGCGTCAGCGGGATCTGGATGCTGCTCTTCAGGTAGTCGAACACGCCCGCGCCGGTCGCGGTGAGCGACAGGTTGATCGGGGTGCTGCCGACACCGCCCTCACCGGTGGAGGTGAGGCAGTAGTTCTCGGGCCAGGTGCCGTAGCTGGTGTAGAGGGCGGCCTGGCGGACCCCGAAGTTACGCTCGTAGGCCCAGAGGATGTTCCACTCGGCCGCGTCGAGCGCGGTGAGGTAACTGCCGTTGGACTCGTAGACCTGCATGCTGTTGGTGAGCAGGATCGCGTTGTAGCGGCCGACGCCGTCGGGACGCACGAGCGTGCTCGTGGTCAGCGGGGTGGCCGCGCCGTAGAACACGTCGTAGGCCGCGCCCACCCGGTCCAATGTGGTCTTCCAGGTGGCGACGCCGAAGTCGTTGGCGTCGGTGCCGATGACCAGCGCGCGCAGGGCGACCTGGTCGTTGAGGCCGGCCGCGGCGGCGGCCTTGGCCGACTGCGCCGGCTTGGCGACCTTGACGCTGCCGGCGCGCTTGGGCAGCGGGGCGGGGCGCGCCTCGGTGGGGCGCGCGACCTGGGCCAGACCGGGAATGTTCGGAGGCTGCCCGGCGGGCCCGGCCGGGGCGCCCGCCGCCTGAGCGGCGACCGGCCCGGAGGCGCCGAGCAGCACTGTCACGACAGCCGTCGCGACGAGGATGAGGCGCGTCGAACTACGGCGCGTGGGACGAGGGGGAACCATCCAAAACCTCCAGAGCAGGAAAGGATCACCACAGGTGCCGCTAAGGAAAATGGGCACAGAGAGATCCCCGGAGGTGGCCCGCGATGAAGCCACGATGGACGTTAGCAACGATCGCCGACACATTCGACGTTCCGGACCTGACCGGTTTCAACCGTTGACTAGTCCACCTTAGAGTGTTATTGCCATCGATGTCCGAGGTTGCTTTTACATCCGTCTATATTGTCCGATGGCCCGCGACAACCCCGCTGACATGGGGATCTCCTTAAGTGATCTTAATGAATGCGTAATGAACCGGACTCATCACTCACCGCCGTGGATCATGAGCGACTTGGCATTTAAGATCGACTTTGCCCAATTTGTGATCGACCAAGGGTGACCGGTCACGCGGAATTCACGATTTAAAGATCGATCGGTCGATGCGGACATCAACCTTTGAGACAGGCTTGTCGGGCCAATCGCGGCGCCCCAAGACATTGACGAACGGCAGCGTCCGAGATACGCGCGCCAGGCGCGCAAGTGTCTGACCATTCGACTGTCGGGTCGCCCTGGAAAACTGCGGGCTCCACGTCACAGCGCCATTTCCCGGCGAGCCTGGCGCTGTGCGGGCCGATAGGCTCCCGCGGATGGGCCACTACGAGAGCATCGACGACCTGCTGCGCCAGAAGGAACTGGGCACGACCGGCTGGCAGCTGATCGACCAGCGGCGGATCGACGCGTTCGCCGAACTCAGCGGCGACCACCAGTGGATCCACGTCGACCCGGACCGGGCACGCGAGGAGGGCCCGTTCGGCGGCACCGTCGCGCACGGCGCGCTGACCCTGTCGCTCTGCACGGCCTTCCTCACCGAACTCGTCCAGGTCCGCGACGTGACCCACGTGGTCAACGTCGGCTTCGACCGGGTCCGCTTCCGCGCGCCGGTGCCAGTGGGCTCCCGCCTGCGCGGCGCGGCCCGGCTGGTCGACGCCCGGCGCATGGCCGGCGGTGCCCGCGTCCGGGTCCTGATCACGGCGGAGATCGAGGGCGCGACCAAGCCGGCCTGCCTGGCCGAGCAGATCCTGGCGTTCTACGGCTGAGCCCATCCCGGCCCAGCCCAGCCCATCCCGGCCCAGCCCAGCCCATCCCGGCCCAGCCCATCCCGGCCCAGCCCAGCCCAGCCCAGCCCAGCCCAGCC
>NZ_QHHV01000287.1:0-17745 GCF_003947245.1 Actinoplanes sp. ATCC 53533
GGTGATCACCTCACGGGGATGCACCTTCAGGCTGCGCAATACCCGGGTAAAGAACCGGCAGGCCGCACCGGCGTCTCGGCGACCGGTGAGCATCACGTCGATGACCTGACCGTGCTGGTCAATGGCCCGGTAGACGTAGCGCCAGACGCCGTTGACCTTGACACAGGTCTCGTCGACGAACCAGCGGTCGCCCGGCGAATGCGGGCGAACCGTGCGGCGTCGGCCAGCAGCGGGGTGAACCGCTGCACCCACCGGTACACCGTTACGTGGTCGACCTCGACGCCACGTTCGGCCAGTAGTTCCTCGACGTCACGATAGGACAAGCCATAGCGCAGGTACCAACGTATCGCGACCATGATCACGTCGACCGGGAACCGGAAGCCGGCGAACGCCGACCGCGGAGGTGACCAAGTCGGAGACCGTGCTGCACCCGTCACCGCTCAAGCCTGCCTTGATCCTCCGATCCGCCAACGCAACAGAGCCAGCCAGAAGACGACGGAGGTGGGTCCGATCGCTACGAGATAACTGCTGTCCGCAGCGATGTGCGTCCGCTCGACTCCGCGTGGGTGGCCGGTGCCGAGCTGGTGGAGTTGAATGCCGGTCGTGGGGTCCCAGATCCGCACCACCGGATCACCACCCGAGTAGCCGGTGGTGCCGGTGGTGGCCAGCCAGGTGCCGTCCGCGGCGATGTGCACCCATTCGGTTCTTCGAGAAGGTCGGCCTCGTCACAGGTCGACGGCTGACCAACGGCTATCGCGACTTTCCGCCCGAGACAGTGGCTTGGCTGCTCTATGTCCGCACTGCGCAGACGCTCGGGTTCTCGCTGGCGTTATGTAGCGGGTTCATCCTCTGTCCGTTGTCCACGCGGACGTTCGCGTCTCATGATCGCTTTGAGGCCGGATTGTCGGCTCAGCGGGACGGGCGCCGGATGAGTGCCTGGCCCAACCGACTCGCCGATGACGCCCTGCGGGCCGAAGGCACATCGTCGGCCCGCAGGACTCTGCGATGGTCAGGCTGCGCTGAGCAGTGGCACCACGCTGATCGCCAACGGCTTGCTGGTGTTGCGGCTTGCCTCCGTCTTGAGCCTGGGAGTGTCGAACACGAAATTGGGAGCGTTAAGAATGTGGCCGGTGACGTCTTGGAACGCCGAGTCGCCATTGCCCGCCGTGCAGGTCTTCCTGATCGTAATCCTGAGGCCGGAATGCTGCGCGATCTGTTGCTGTACGCACGGTGGGTCGATCTTCGTGGCGACGGTGTTGTTCGCGCCGACCAGCACCGCGGTCAGCGCCTGCGTGCTGAAGCCGGCGCGGGCGCGCGCCACGAGCGCGATCGGGCCGATCGAGTTGACCGCGAAGCCCAACTGGTCGATCGCGGACTGGTCGGTCACTGTGGCAGCCAGGCTGTCGATCAACGTCACACACCCCGTGACGTCCTGCGCCCAACTTCGCATGGTCGCCGCGTCGAACTGGCCGATGTCGGCAAGCTCGACCACCGCATGCCGGGCACACGCCCGGGCCTCGGCCGCCGCCAACAGGTCGACGCGGGAAAGGATCGCGGTCTTGGCCGATTCGATCGAGGCGATGATCTGTTGGGTGGCCTGCTCAAGGGACTTGTCGCCGCCCTTGAATTCCTTCCACAGCGCATACGCCTGCTGCGCCACGGCGATCACCGTCGCCGGGTCGACGACGGCTTGCGCCGGCTGCGCACCGCCGGGAAGGGTAACCACCACTGCAAGCATCCCCGCGGCCAGCCCTCGCCGCATCTTCTTGAGCATCCAAGATCCCTTCTGATTCCTTGGCAAGATCGCGCCCCATCGAGCCGTCTATGAACAGCGTGGAGATGGTCGCCGGAATCCGGCGGTCGGACCGCCGAAACTGGACAGCGTTGGACGGGGTTGGACACAGCCGAGATGCCTGGGTCACCGGAGCCTGGCACGAACCTCTCGACATCCGGATGGGGGGTACCTCGAAGGTCGTCAAGGGGCTCTGTTGCGTTGGCGGATCGGAGGATCAAGGCAGGCTTGAGCGGTGACGGGTGCAGCACGGTCTCCGACTTGGTCACCTCCGCGGTCGGCGTTCGCCGGCTTCCGGTTCCCGGTCGACGTGATCATGGTCGCGATACGTTGGTACCTGCGCTATGGCTTGTCCTACCGTGACGTCGAGGAACTACTGGCCGAACGTGGCGTCGAGGTCGACCACGTAACGGTGTACCGGTGGGTGCAGCGGTTCACCCCGCTGCTGGCCGACGCCGCACGGTTCGCCCGCATTCGCCGGGCGACCGCTGGTTCGTCGACGAGACCTGTGTCAAGGTCAACGGCGTCTGGCGCTACGTCTACCGGGCCATTGACCAGCACGGTCAGGTCATCGACGTGATGCTCACCGGTCGCCGAGACGCCGGTGCGGCCTGCCGGTTCTTTACCCGGGTATTGCGCAGCCTGAAGGTGCATCCCCGTGAGGTGATCACCGATGCCGCACCGGTCTACCCGGCCGTGCTCGACGATCTGCTGCCGGCGGCATGGCACCACGTCGAGCAGTACGCCAACAACCCGATCGAGGCAGATCACGGTCAGCTCAAGCGGCGGCTGAGACCGATGCGCGGGCTCCGGACCGATCGGACCGCCCAAGTGGTGATCGCCGGGCACGCCTTCGTCCAGAACCTGCGGCGCAGCCACTACGAACTCGCAGTCGATATTCGCCCGGCGTTGCGGATCGCCGCGGCGTTCAACGAACTCGCCCGCGCAATCTGACCCCGACCGGGGCGACCTTCAGCGCGACTACGGTTCTCGCAACGCAACAGCGCCCACGAGCTCATCGACCAACAGGGAACCAGCCGGATCCGGGTTCACTGTGCGCCGGCCTGAGGGTCAGTTCGGGCTCGCGAGCCGAGGGCCGGCGCCCGTCCGCGAGTTCGATATGGAATTGCCAGGCGCCCGGCACATCGAGCGCTCGTGCCGCGTACCCGAGGTCCAGCAGGTTCTCGCTCAGATAGCGGTAGTACTTGTCGTGGCGTTTGGCGCGCACGGTGGCGGCGACGGCGACCGGGCCCAGAACCGGCCCGGCGGCGAAGTTCCTGATCACATCGAGGAGCCGCGCCGGCGTGCAACAGCGTTCGTTCGACGGCACACCCGTGAAGCCGGACATCGCGGGTGAGTCGGCCAGCCGGACTGCCGACGTCGGGGCTGCGCTGGCAAGGTCACCGCTTCGGTGCCGATACTGAGTCAGTCAGGCGCCTCCGGCGCCAGTTCACCACGGTGAGGACCAGTCCGACAGCCAGGCAGGTGAGGGCGGCACCGGTCCACCGGGATGTGACCATCAACAGCGTCAGGAAGACCCACGTGCCGCCGGCCAGAGTCGACCACATGAGCACCGATCCTTGCGGCTTCCCGAGCCGTCCGCCCCCCGGCCAGTCCTGAGCCTCCAGCTCGGCAACGATTTTTCGGAACTCGCCGGTGCCCGGGGCAAGCGGTTCGGGGTCGTCATCCTTGGTCACACGCAGCGTATTGCAGATGTCGGCAACGCCCGCGACACCACGTGCGGTGTCGCCGGCCGCCTGCTGCGAGGACCGACTGTCGACGGTGCCGCTGAGCAGGACCACGCGGTTCTGCACCTCCACAGTGATCCGCTGGTGCCGGGTACGGGCGTCGCTCAGCAGCGCGTCCGCCACCTCATAGGTGAGCCGGACATCGGGATCGTCCGTCGCGGGAAACCGGCGCCGGCCACCGGAGAACGACCCGTCATCCGGGAACGGCCACATCATCATGGTCTTCTCCGTTCGGTTCGCAACCGATGTCGGATGGAGGTGCGCCAGGTGGAGTCCTTACCGTCCCCAGGCTGGTGCCGGAGGTTGGCGGAAGCCGTGCGGACCTGTGACAGTCGCATGACAAACGGTGAGGCGGCACCGGTAGCGGCGGCGCGCTGTCCCGGAGGCGGGGATGATGAAGCCATGACAGCCGTACTGGTGATCGAGGACGACGATCGGATCCGCCTGTCCCTGGTGCTCGCCCTGGAGGACGAGGGATACACCGTGTCCGGCGCGGCGACCGCCGAGGAGGGACTGCAGCGGCAGCGACGTGAGCCAGCTGACACGGTGCTGGTCGACCTGATGCTCCCGGGAATCGACGGCTTCGAGTGCATCCGGCAGCTACGCCGCGACGACGACGTGCCGATCATCGTGGTCAGTGCCCGCGACGACACCCACGACATCGTCGCCGCCCTGGAAGCCGGCGCCGACGACTACCTGGTCAAGCCGGTCGCGGTCAAGGAACTGTCCGCCCGGCTCCGCGCGCTACGCCGCCGGGCCCAGGCCGCGGTGACCACCGAGATACCCGGTCTGGTCTTCGGAGACCTGATCATCCGCCCGGAGGCCGGCGAGGTCACCGTACGCGGACAGCAGGTGTCGGTCACCCGCACCGAGTTCCGCCTGCTCTGCGAGCTCGCCGAGCACCCCGGCCGGGTGCTGTCGCGCCAGCAGCTGTTGCAGCGCGTCTGGGAGTACGAGACCGGTGACGAGCGCCTCGTCGACGTCCACGTCGGGCGGCTCCGCAACAAGATCGAAAAGGACTCCGGCGATCCCCGCCACCTGGTCACCGTCCGCGGGCTCGGCTACAAGCTGCTGCGATGAGGTCCGTCGGCCTCCGGGCCCGGGTCACCACCGGGTTCGCCGTCGGCGCGCTGCTCCTGTCGGCGGTCATGGCCTCGGTCTCGTACCAGTTGGTCAGCACGTCGCTGGTCGAGGAGCGGGAGAAGAACGCGATCCGGGCGGCGTACGTCAACGCGGCCGTCGTCAGCGCCGGGCTCGCCGGTGGGCAGCAGGCCGGCGTGGAGGCGCTACGGTCGCTGGACACCGGCACTGAGCGGGATGCGCTGCTACGCATCGACGGCACCTGGTACGGCCGTGGCGCCGACGAGGGCGTCACCGCAGCCATCCCCCAAGAGCTGCAGCAATGGGTCGAGCAGGGCCGGCCGGCGGTGCAGCGGGTCCGAGCCGGCGGGATCCCGGCACTGGTGGTGGCGGTGCCCCTGTCGAGTTCCACCGCGTTCTACGAGATCGACTCCACTGCGCGAGCTGAACGACAACCTCCGCCTACTGGCGCTGGTGCTGACCGCCGTCGCGATCATGACCGCCGTCGCGGGCGCTGCTCTGGGCTGGTACGCCACCCGTTACGTCCTGCGCCCGCTGACCGGCGTCACGGAAGCCGCCCACGACATCGCCGCCGGTGACTTCAACGCCCGCCTCGACCCCGCCGCCGAACCCGACCTGGCCCGCCTCACCACGTCGTTCAACGACATGGTGGACCAACTCTCGGCCCGCATGCATCGCGACCGCCGGTTCGCCGCCGACGTGAGCCACGAGCTGCGTTCGCCGCTGCAGACCCTGTCGGCCGCGGTCAGCGTCGTCACCCGCCGCCGGGAACACCTCGACGAACGCACCGCCACCGCCGTCGGTCTGATCGCCGACGAGATCACCCGGTTCCAGGCTCTGGTCAACGATCTGCTGGAACTCGCGCGCAGCGACCAACCGGCGCAGCGCAGCCTGGTGGACATCGCCGACCTGGCCCGGCTCACCTGCCGGTCCCGGCACGTCGACGAGAGCATCGTCGAGCTTCAGGCGGGCACACCGGGAATGTGGCTGGTGGATCGCCGCCGCATCGAGCAGCTGCTGGCAAACCTGCTCGACAACGCCGAGAAATACGGCGGCGGAGCGATCGCCCTGCGAGCCGGTCGCACGGACAGCGGCTCCTGTTTCCTGGAGGTCGACGACGACGGACCCGGTGTCAACCCCGAGGACCGCGGCACCGTCTTCGATCGATTCGTCCGTGGACGCACGGCGAACTCCCGCGCCGCGGGTGACGGCACCGGGCTGGGGCTCGCGCTGGTGGCGCAGCACGCCGCCGCGCACGGCGGCCACGCCGATGTCCTCGACCGCCCAGGTAGCGGTGCGCGTTTCCGGATCGAGCTGAAGGGATGCACACCATGAGCCGGCGAATGCTGCATCTGGTGACGATCGGCATCCTGGCCGTCAGTGGCTGCGGGGTACGGACCGAGTCGCAGCCGCGCGACTTCGATCCTCCCCCGGGCCCGCGCCCGGTGCCCGCCACGCCGACGCCCAGCAGCCCGCAGGCAGGTACCGCCGCCGAGCCGCTCTACTTCGTCCGTACCGACAGGCTCGTCGCGGTGATCCGCCGGATCCGCGCCGCGCCGACCATCCAGCAGCAGATGGAGCATCTGCTCACCGGACCCACCGAGGCGGAACGCCGTGCGGGACTGTCGAGCACCCTCGCCGGCAACATCACCGTCGCCAAGGTCGGCCTGACCGATGGCGAGGCGACGATCGAGGTCGGCGACGACAGCGATCAGTCCGGGCGTATCGACGATGTGCTGGCCTTCGGCCAGATCGTCTGTACCCTGACCGCGCGTGCCGACGTCACCACGGTCACCTTCCAGCGCGACGGCCGGGCTCTCGGCGTCCCCCGCGCCGACGGTTCGCTGTCCACCGGCGGCCTGACCGCAGCCGACTACACGGCGCTGACGGCTCCCGCATGACACCAGGCACCGGCGACGCCCGGTGCGACCACCACTTACCGGGGCAGAGCGGCTCACCGCCGCCGCGACGCCGACCGGGACCGACGGCTCAGGTGGCTCTCCACAAGGACGGTCAGCACCACGATGACCAGCAACACCGACACGACCCCGGACGTCGTCCAAAACACCACGAGCACGGCTGCCGCTGCCGTCAGCACACCGCACCACGGACAGCCGCCACCGTTCCCGGCCGGCTCCGGGGCCGTCGCTCCGGTCGACCTCGTGTTCGTTCGCCCTAATGCCGCCGATCGGCAGGGCTGAGTCGTGGTCGTGGTCTGCCGCGGCGGAAGCCGCTCCAGCCGCAAGATGTGCTCGACGCGGGCGATCCGCAGGACATTCCGCACCTGGGGAACCGGAGAACGCAGCACGACGCGGCCATCGAACAGCCAGGCGCACCGGTGCACCTCGAGCAGCAGCGCGACCCCCGCAGCATCGATGAACGTGCACCCGGCGAGGTCGATGACGATCGAACGCGGTTGCACGGCGAGCACGCCCCGCATCGCCGAGCGGACGTCCGGTACCGCATCGGCATCGAGTTCCCCACCGATGACGACCTCGACCACCGATATGCCGGGCGCTGAGGTTGCCGGCGGTGGCATCACGACCATCTGAGCCTCCCCACGTTGTCCCACGCTGAAGATGGCCAGCCTGCGCCCGCGATGTGGAGCCGGCTCCACGGATCTGTGACAGTCCGGTGACGGACGACTGCCTCCTGCATCGGCCGACGCGTCACCGAGGTGTCATGGGTTCGCGGCATCACCTACGTATCAGCCGGTCATTGTGGCTAGCGAGGCGGCCCGCGCCGGACGGTGCCGGACGGAAAGGGATGACCGATGAACGCTCGTATGCTGCGAACACTCATCTCGATGATCGCTGTCCTCGTCCTGATGACGGCAGGCATCATCCTTGCCGCCGTCCAGGGATCATCAGCGGGAGTCGTCCTGGCCGTGATCGTCGGCACGCTCGTCCTCTCCTACGCCGTCCGCCATGAGGTTCGATCGGCCTATGTCTACCGGCGGGAAGACTGACCCCGGTACAACGGGAGAGGTCACGGCGCCGGGAAGCGCGGGGACGGTGCACGGATACGAGCGACCGCCCTCTGGCACGCGCGGACCGACACCGATGGGAGTCGCCATGCCTGACATCCAGCCGCGGACGCGCCACACCGGCCGCGCGAACACACCCGCCACAGTCGTCGTCGGCATCGACGGCTCCGACGGCACGATCACCGCCGGACGCTGGGCCGCGAGCCACGCCCGTGTGATCGGCGCCCGGCTGCGCCTGGTCCACGCGGTCACCGAGTCGGTCAGCGCGACAGCCGTCCTGCCGCCGGTGAGCATCACCGCCACCCCGCACCGCCGCCGGGCCCGCCCCCGCAAACGCGTGGTGGCACTGGCCACCGCGGAGGCTCGCCTGTTCGCCCCGAACGTCGAGGTGTCCGGCTGCGTCGCGCCGGGCGGCGCCGCCGAGGTGCTGATCGACGCGTCGGCCGGCGGAAGCCTGCTCGTCGTCGGCTCCCGGGGCCTGAGCCGGCTGTCCGGGTCGCTGACCGGCTCGGTCGGTGTACAGGTCTCCGCGCGGGCGCACTGCCGATGTCCGTGACCTGGAGCGGACGCTCCTTGTCCGGCGGCAGCGGGATCGGCCGGAGCTGGTCCACCGCGGTGGAATGGGCGCAGTTGGTCCTGCGATAACCGGCTCGGCAGGGGTGTGCCTGAGTCGCTCTTACGGGTGGCAGTTGGACGTTGCTCCCGTCACGTTCTGCTGCATCCGCGGCCGCGTAGGGCGTTCCGACGGTAGGGTTTGCCGCAGGTGCGCCGGGAAGTCTGGTCGGCAACGTCCGACCCGACCCCGGAAACAGGAGCGCTCATGACGCAGCCACCCGGCCACGCCCCGCATCTGCTCGGCCGGGGGTCCTGGCTCGAGGCCCGCCGCATCGCCGACATCCTGCGTAAGGAGACCATCGGCGGGATGCTCCTGCTTGCCGGTGCCGTCGCGGCGCTGATCTGGGCGAACTCGCCCTGGGCAGACAGCTACGAGGCGCTGCGCGGCTTCACCTTCGGCCCCGAGGCGCTGCACCTGGACCTGTCGGTGGCGACCTGGGCCGCCGACGGTTTGCTGGCGATCTTCTTCTTCGTCGCCGGGCTGGAGCTCAAACGCGAGTTCGTCGCCGGAGACCTGCGTGATCCCCGCCGGGCGGCCGTGCCGATCGCCGCCGCCGTGGGCGGTGTGCTGGTGCCCGCCGTCCTGTACGCCCTGTTCAACCTCACCTCCGGTCAGGGCAAGGGCTGGGCGATCCCGACCGCCACCGACATCGCGTTCGCCCTGGCCGTGCTCGCCGTGATCGGCCGGTGCCTGCCACACGCGATGCGCACGTTCCTGCTCACCCTCGCTGTGGTCGACGACCTGCTCGCGATCGTCATCATCGCCGTGTTCTACACCGCGAGCCTGTCGGTGCTGCCGCTGCTGGCCGCGTTGGTGCCGCTGGCCGCGTTCACCGTGCTGGTGCAGCGGCGGGTGCGTTCGTGGTGGCTGCTGCTGCCGCTGGCCTTCGCCACGTGGACGCTGATGCACGCCTCCGGGGTGCACGCCACCGTCGCCGGGGTCCTGCTGGGCTTCGCCGTACCGGTGCTGCGCAGCCGGGCAGCGGGCGGCCCGGACGCCGGTCCCGGCCTGGCCGAGCACTTCGAGCACCGGTTCCGGCCCCTCTCCGCGGGCGTCGCCGTGCCGATCTTCGCGCTGATGTCGGCCGGCGTGGCGATCGGCGGGTTCAGCGGACTCGCGTCCGCGCTCACCGATCCGGTGGCGGTGGGCATCGTGGTCGGGCTGGTGGTGGGCAAGCCGATCGGGATCACCGGCGCGACCTGGCTGGTCACCCGGTTCACCCGGGCCCGGCTCGACACCAGCTTCGGTTGGATCGATGTGTTCGGACTCGCTGTGCTCGCCGGCATCGGCTTCACCGTGTCGCTGCTCATCGGGGAGCTGGCCTTCGGCATCGGCAGCGACCGTGACGACCACGTCAAGGTCGCCGTGCTGACCGGTTCCCTGGCCGCGGCCCTGCTGGCAACGGTCATCCTGCGGCTGCGCAACCGCACCTATCGGCGCATCTACGACGCCGAGAACGCTGACATCGACCGCGACGACATCCCCGACGTGTACCAGCAGGACAGCGCCGGCCGTCCGGAGACCCCCCCGACCTGCCTGAACAACATCAGCCCCGCAGGTGCTCGATGGCGGCGATCAAGGTGGCAACGGTTCCCGGCCATATAGCGGTTCAGTGACAACGCCCATCGCGATCCACGCGTCAACCAGTCGCGTCATCAGGGTGTCATGCATCCGCGTCGCCACGTACGGACTGGTTGGTCACTGTGGATGAAGAAGCGCGCTGATCGCCTTCTGGCACCGGAGTCGACTCGACGAGGAGCCGGTCCGCGTCCTCGTAGGTCAATCGCACATCGGGATCTTCCGTTGCGGAGGTCCGACTTTCAGGGGTTGGAGAACGACCCGTCGTCCGGTATCGGTCACATCATCATGGTCCATGGTCCGTCGGCTCGGTTGACTCGGGAACGCGACGTTGGATCAGCCTCCTCGTTGCCGTGCTCGAGCTGCTCCTCCATCGCGAGATGCCGGCCTGGCGGGTCCTGCGCAGGTGCATGACAGCCCGACGACATCGTGGCTGGGCGAATCGTCTCGGCTCCTCGCAGCCGACACGAGGCGGGTGTGCTGTCATGGAATCGTCATACGACCGCGTCGGCTATGCCATATGTGACGGCAATCCTGGTCGAAGCGGCGTCGGCCGAGGCCTGCGGCCATATCCCACCCCCTACAGCGGTCGGGGCCTTGGACGACATCGTGCCGCAAGACATCTGTACGCGGACGCACCGGTTCGGGCGTCCGCGTACAGATACGGCAGCTGCGGCGGAACACAACCAGGTCCCCGCATAGGGCGCTGGCCTGTGCCTACGGTCCTCGCCCGTCCAGCGCCCCCAGATCATGACCAACCGCCCCTCGACGCCACACTGGTCACTGTAGAGCGGTCGCTACATCTCAGCAGCGCGATCTCACCTCGATCAAGCAAGGCGGCGGCGACGTCGCCCACGGCCGGCCGTACCTGGACGAGCCGAAGACCGCCGCCGGGCAATGCACCTTCTCCCTCGACCAGACCACCATCGCGGTCCTGCGCCTGCACCACCGCCGCCAGCGACTGGGTCCACGACCTTGGCATACGAT
Source organism: Actinoplanes sp. ATCC 53533 (assembly GCF_003947245.1). Classification (NCBI taxonomy): domain Bacteria; kingdom Bacillati; phylum Actinomycetota; class Actinomycetes; order Micromonosporales; family Micromonosporaceae; genus Actinoplanes; species Actinoplanes sp. ATCC 53533. The sequence goes on from NZ_QHHV01000287.1 coordinate 10,809, forward strand.
GCCGGCCGGGCTGGTGTTCACCCGACCCGACGGTCGGCCGATCCGCCCCGGACTGGCTCACCCACCACTTCACCGCCCTGGTCACCGCGTCCGGGCCGCCTCCGGTACCGCAGCGCGACCTGCGGTACGGCGCGGCCACCATCGCCCTGACCGCGCACGTCGATTTGAAGACGGTGCAGGACATGCTCGGCCGCACCAGCTACGCCTACACCGCCGATACCTACGCCACACCGTGCTACCCGAACAGGCGAAGCAGGCTGCGGAATCCACGGCGCGACTCGTGCTCGAACGCTCTGCGGAAGCTGCCCGCGGCCGAGCCCATGCCGGCGGAGCCGGCCTCGACGGCGGCGTGATATCGCGTCCGACTACTCGACGGGTATCGTTCGGGGTCTTCCCCTCAGCGGCAAGCACGGTGAAGGCGACACCGGTGACGAGCAAGAGCGAGGCCACCGACTGGCCCATGCCGTCCCACCGCGAGTGCCAACGAGTGCGACCAGATCACTCGCCGGCGTCTCTCACCGTCATGGTCCACGTCGCTGGACTTCTTCCGCCCTCGGGGTCGACCACCTCGGCGATGTGCGTCCTTGCGACGCGCTCGCAGACGTGATCGTCCAGCGCATGAAATGCCGCGAGATCGTCAATATCAGCGCCGACGGCGCCGCTATCCGGCGTTGCAGGTACGGGTCGCCGAACACGAAACCGCCGACCAGATCCGGCTGCTGCACCTCGGTCAGCTCGACCTGGGACTGGTTCATCTGCCGGTCGACCTGCCGCCGGCCTGGACACCATTCCGGTCCTCGACGACCGAGTTGGGATCGTAACCGACGCCGGTGTCAGCAGGGATGACCCGCTCATCCAATCATGGTGACCGACCACATAGGAGTCAAGCGCGGCGCATTCACCCATGACGCAGTGCGACAGAGCCGCCCGCGGGAATCCGTACCTCGAACCGGCAGCCGTTGCGGGTGTTGCGCACCCCCACGTGGCCGCCGTGGGCTTCGACGAGGCCTCGGACGATGGCCAGGCCGAGGCCGCCGCCTGAGGCTGCCCCGCCTGGGCCGTCATCATGGGGCCATGGTGTCCGGGCGCGTTCGCCGCGGAATGCCACGTCGAAGACCTTGGGTAGATCTACCTCCGGAATGCCGCCGCAGGTGTCCGAGACCGCCAGCCAGACCTCGCCGTGTTCGGCGCCGGCATCGACCGTCACTGTGCCGTCCGGGGGCGTGTAGCGCACGGAGTTGACCAGTAGGTTCGCTACCACGCGGCTCAGTTCGGGCTCGCCGCCGACCACCACCGGCCAGCCGGCTTCGCGGGCCAGGATCCGGATGCCGCGGCGTGCGGCCAGCGGCGCGGTGGTGGCGATGGCGTCCGAGACGACCTCGCGCAGCGGCACGGTCGACAGGGCTATCCGCAGTGCGCCGGCGGTGATGCGGGACAGCTCGAACAGGTCGTCGACCAGGTGGGCCATCCGATCCGCCTCGATCCGGATCCGCCGGTGATAGTCCGCCACGGTCCGCCGATCGCCGACCACGTTGTCTTCCAAGGCCTCGGCCATCGCCCGCAGCCCTGCGAGCGGGGTACGCAGGTCGTGGGAGACCCAGGCCACCAGGTCGCGCCGATCGGCCTCCAGCTGTCGTTCGCGTTCGCGTGCCTGAGCGGCCCAGACGGAGGCGGCGGCGAGCCGGCGACCGAAGATCGCGCCCACCGTGAGGCTGACCGCCGCCGACGCGGCCACGGTGAGCAGCACGACTTGCAGGTCGTGCGCGGACAGGAACATGGCGTGGGCCACGGCGGCGACCCCGGCGGCGACCGAGGCGACGGTGATCGTCAGCAGCAGGGCGACATTCAGGAAGATCGAGTGGTTCCGGAGTACCCGCAGGGCGATCGCGCCGCCGACGCCGACCACGGTCCCGGCGGCGAGGGCGTAGAGGCCGATCAGGATCAGGTCAGTCATTGCCGGTCATCCGTTCGTAGCAGTAGCCGACCCCGCACGGTGAGGGTTCGCCGGGCGCGGTCGGGTCGGCCTGGATCTGCTCCCGCCACCCGGACAGGGACGGTGACCGTCGACTGGTCGCCGAGCTGCGAGGCCCCAGATCTTGTCGAGCAGTTCGGCGCGCGACCAGGCGCGGGCGGGGTGGCGCGGCAGGAACGCGAGGAGGTCGGATTCCCGGGTCGTGAGGGCGAGACGGCCGCGATCGGCGTTGTGAGTCTCTACCGGTCGTCTTGTGCCTTGGTCGAGTTCTGGCGGAGGGGGCCGGGTCGAGACCGCCGCACGTCGACGGCTCCACGTCTTGGTGATCGTGGCTGGCTGTGGTGTGCGTCGCGCCGTCCGGTGGCGTCGTGCTCGCTCGAGTTCCCCGGCAGGGTTGATCGCTGCCCAGGGAGGGCCACCCGGGTTTGCCGGTCGCCCGCGTGCCGAGACTAGCGTGGCTGGGGCGGCGGTAACGACACCCGGTTTGACCGCGATCGCGGTGGCAGGAAGTAGGACCCCGATGTGCATGGTGTTCGACCGCCTTCGCGGTAGTCGCAGCGAATGGCGCCGCCCGGTGGCGATGGCCGCCCTGACGATGGCGGGTGAAGGCCGGTCAGTGGCCGGCCTGCCACCAAGACTCAGGAAGCCTTGGTGGCAGGGCGGTTGCCGGAGGCTGGGGTGGTTTCGGTCAGTCGCAGTTCTTGCCCTTGTTGATGCAGGTGGCGATCTTCTGCATGGTCTGGGCGGAGTTGACGTTGATGAAGTCGTTGTGGTCGGAGAACGGGTTGTGGTCTTCCTCGGGGAAGGAGTCCAGCGCGAACTGTCCCTTGGTCTGTACGTCGCGGGGGATGTCGTAGGAGATGGTGATGCGCAGCTGCGGGATGGCGACGAAGCCCTGCTTGCAGGCGCCGGTGTTGGTGTCGGCGAAGGCCAGGTGGTCGCGGTGGTTGGTGCTGTCGATGTTCTTGCCGTCCCAGCAGCCGGGGAAGTCCTGGACGCGCTGGACCTGCTGGCCGGCGGGGCAGATCGGGTACTTGTCGGCGAGGCGGTCGGTGAAGCCGGAACAGGTCCAGGTGGCACGGGCGTTGGCCGGGCCGCGGCTGATCGGCTTGGCGTCACCGGTCAGCGCCCGCAGGAACTTCGGCATGGGAACAACCTTGCTGGTGGCGTTACCGCGGTACTCGATCAGCACCTTGGCGGGCCGGACGATGCCACCGGTGTTGTTCGGCAGTTCCAGGTTCGGGCCTTGCGGGTCCGGCAGAGCGGCGGGAGCGCTGGGCGCGGGGGCGCTGGGCGCGGCCGCCCCACCGTTCTGGCCGTTCTGGTTGCCCTGGTTGTTCTGGCCGTTCTGGGTCTGGGGCTGGCCGGTCACGGTGCAGCCGGCGAGCGCCTCGAGGCCTTGGGGGCGGGCGGCGCTACGGGAGATGGCGATGCCGATGCGGTCGAGCACGGCGGTGCGCTTGGCCTTCAGCGGGCCGAGGATGGCGTTGTCGACGAAGTTCTTCCCGCCCTGACCGCGGGTGGTGACCAGGCGTTCGTTGGCCTCGGAGAGCTGCCGGTCGAGCTCGGCGAGGTTGCGGTTGACCTCATTGAGAGCCTGCCCGGGCACGCCCGGGAGTTTGTCACGCACGGTCGGGCACTGGATCTGCGAGGAGGCAGCCAGACCGGCCTTCACGCTGGCCGTGGAGTGGCGCATGGCGGCGTGCATGCCGTCGTAGTTGGTGTCGCATTCCACCAGCGAGACCATGCCGGAGGTGCGGCCACCGCCGGCGGCGGCGATCCTGTCGCTGATGCCCTTGATCAGTTTGGTGCGCTGGGCGCGCAGGTCGGCCAGCACGGAGGCGTTGAGGCGGGCGTCGATGCGGCCCTTGCTGGTGGCCATCGTCTTGTTGGCGGCGGCGACTGCGCGGTCGAGCGCGGCCAGCCGGGTATCGACGGCACGCTTGGCCCGCGCGGGCACGGCCGGCAGCCGGTCACGGACGTTGGGGCAGGTCACCATCGGGGTCGTCGCGGCCAGGGCGCGTGCGGTGTCGTTGCCGGAGCGGACGGTCTTATCGATGCGGACGACCGGCCAGAAGTAGGAGGACTTGTCGCCGTTCTTGCAGGTGGTACCGGAGGCGTCCAGGTCGGCGTTGGAGGAGTTCGTGGTGATGGCGAGGTTGCCGATGAAGTCGTGCAGGTGCTCGGCGCCGTTCTTGATGCCCGGCTGCGCGACAGGGTTGTCCGGGCTGAACTTGCCGTTGCCGTTGGTCCCACAGTCCACGACGAACGAGCCCTTGGAGGCCTGCGCGCCGGGCGCGGGGTTCTGCACGTTGGGCTGAACCTGCTCGATGGGCACGAACTGGTCCAGTTCGGTGGCCGCCTCCGCGGTGCCCTTGCCGCCGCTGGACACGAACGTGGCGGTCAGAACCCCGGACGCGGCCACGACCGCCACGGCCATGGCGATCCTTGCGGTACGTGTTTGCATTCGCCCACTTCGGGCTGGTGTGTTTCGCACGCTCACTCCTCACAACCTTTAGTGCCTGTGGCGGCTCCGGCGGTGCCGCCGGTCACAGGTACGGGGTCCGCGTGGCCGTGGATGGGTTTGTTTCGATGCGTAAGGAGTAGGTAAGAACTCGCTGCCGCGAGATTCACCACGCCTACCTGCTTGTCGGTGGAGGCGGGCTGGATCGAGGTCGTCGGTGAGTTCTTACCGAACGGTGACGCATCGACGTCGCCCCGGTCGACGAGGGCCGGGCGGCCGTACCTTGTGGTGCCATCGGTGCTCCGGCACGGAGTATCGCCGTCTCGCCCGAGGAGATCCCCATGAACGTCCGATGCGTGGAGACGATCCGTGCGACTGTCGCGCGCCGTACGGCCGCACTGGTGGTCGGGGCCCTGGTGGGCCTCGCCGGGGCTCCGGCCAGTGCGCTCGCCGCGCCCGTGACACCGACCCAGCTCAACGCCGCCGACATGACCTTGTTCAACGGGGTTCGCCTGGCCGGCCTGTGGGAGATACCCGCCGGGCAGATGGCCGCCGAGAAGGGCAAGAACCCCAAGGTACGACAGGTCGGCACAATGATCGCCGAGCAGCACGTGGAACTGGACCAGCTCGCCGTCGACGCCGCCAACAAGCTCGGCGCGGCCCTGCCGTCCACGCCGAACGCCGACCAGCAGGGCTGGCTCAAAGAAATGGAGAACGCCAACGGTGACCGCTTCGACCAGATATTCGTGACCCGCCTCCGCGAGGCCCACGGCAAGATCTTCCCGGTGATCGGCGCGGTCCGCGCTTCCACCCGCAACCCCGTCGTCCGCAAGCTCGCCGACGACGCGAACGTCTTCGTCATGCACCACATGCAGATGCTGGAAAGCACCGGACTGGTCCGATACACCGAACTTCCGCCGGCCGCGATCCCCGCCGCTCAGGACACCTCACAGCTGGCCCTCGCCAAGGCCAACGCAGGCAGCTCGACGCCGGTCAACCCGGCCGTCGTCTGGGCGATGCTGTTCGCCGCCATCGGCGTCGGCACGATCATGGTGATTCGGCTCCGGCGCTCCAGAGTCTGAACCCGCTAATGCTATGGCCTCCGCAGGTCGGTCAGCTGGCCATCACGCGCCGCCGGAGAACCTTCCGCCAGGTGGCCTGGCAGACAAACGTCGACGCACCCGGATGTGCCCCGCCCGGCCAGCGCCGGGCACCCGTACCTCGAGTCAAGCAGTGGCCAGCAGCACCGCGAACGACAGCCGGGAAACCAGCCCGAACAGTTCAGAAGCTCCGCCTGGACCGATCGATACCGACCCGGTTCCAGGCGGAAACATCGCCAGCACAGCCCTCGCTACCAGTGCGGCAACGAATGGCTGGCCAAGCCACACCGAACGCACCACCACCACTGCCCATGGCGGTGAACGAACGCCGCGGCCAGCACAGATCGCCATTGAGACATCGGACCAATCTCGTCCGGCAACCGATGAACTGGACGGCGGGCGTCTACCAGTTCCCCGCAGCGGTGTCGGTGACCTTCAGCAGGTTACAGACGTCCCGGACGCCTGGGACCGTCCAGGCCCGGCGACCCGCCGCGGCCCTGGATTCGGCAGAGCCCAGCTCGCCGATCAGAATGGCCACCCTGTTCTGCACCAGGATCTCCAGATGGCGGCCATGGACGCACGGATCGCGCTGGAGGGCTTCGGCCACCAGCGAAGCGAGCCCGTCGTCCGACGGCCAGGCTGACATCGCCCGTCCTTCAGCGAAGACGTCGGCATCGTGGACCCATTCGCCTGCCTCGTCACCGTCAAGGTCCTCGGCCGGATCGACGCCGGAGGCCTTCGCCACGGGCCGGCGATCCCGATCATCGTCGCCATCGGAATTGAGCCACGGGGGAATCACAGGCGGTCAGCTCCTTTGTGCTCAGTGGTAGGCACCTGGACGGCATCTCTTGCGAGGTGATGGGCGGGATACGGCGAGCGGCCGTCAAGGGCGGGAACGCACGAGCCCTGTTCGGCGGGTGACCCCGGTATCTGTCAAGTCAAATGAGACATTTGGGGTTAAGTCTTCTGTAGTTCTGCGGTTGGTTGGTTGATCCAGCTGTGGCCGGGGATCTGGGGTGGGCGGGGTCGTCGGGCGAAGCGTTCGGGGTGGGCGGCTCGGGCGGTGTCGAGGGTCTGCTGGCGGGCGGCGTCGATCGGGCCGGTGGTCGCGAAGTGGACCGAGGCTGGGGTGTGCCAGCCGATCCCGGAGTGGCGGTGGACGTGGTTGTACTCGGCGAAGAACCCGTCGCAGTACGCCCGCGCGGCCGATAGATTCGGGAATGATCCGGGGAAATCGTGCAGGTATTTCAACGTCTTGAACTGTGCCTCGGAGAACGGGTTGTCATCCGATATTCGGGGCCGGGAATGGGTGCGGGTGACGCCGAGGTTGGCCGAGCAGCGCCGATACCGGCTGGGAGGTCATCGAGGTGCCCCGGTCGGCGTGCACGGTGTGCGGGATCT